>JAGTVG010000121.1 GCA_018224645.1 Cyclobacteriaceae bacterium | reverse complement strand
CCCTCTATACTGAAAGAGGAATTAAATGGATCACTCAGGCCCATGTCGATGAGGTTGGCAATGAAGAGATATCCTATGAGACAATAAAGGGTGAGAACCTGGAACAGGCGTTTGATTTTGCCATGCTGCTGCCCCCTTTTTCAGGTGTAGGGTTAAATTCCTTTGATAAAAACAACGCCGACATCACCCATGAGATTTTTGCACCAAATGGTTTTATGCTTGTAGACGGGGATTATACCAAAAAACCCTATGAAGAATGGAAACCTGAGGATTGGCCTTCAACTTACCAGAATCCGAAATATAAAAACATTTTTGCCGTAGGAATCGCATTCGCCCCGCCGCACCCCATATCACAACCTAAACAAAGTCCAAAAGGTACACCCATATTTCCCACCCCTCCAAGGACAGGCATGCCTTCAGGAGTTATGGCAAGGAAAGTTGCCTATAACATTGCTGATATGATTATGGGAAAATCTGATCATCCTGTCAGAAAAGCATCCATGGCCAATATGGGAGCAGCCTGCATTGCTTCTGCCGGAGCCAGTTTGTTGAAAGGCACTGCGGTTTCAATGACCATGTATCCCATTATCCCTGATTTCGATAGATTTCCGGGGACAGGCCGGAGTTTATCCTATACTTCAGGTGAAATCGGCCTCGCAGGACATTGGGTAAAACATCTCCTTCATTATGCATTTATCTATAAAGCGAAAGCCAATCCATTCTGGAAAGTAATCCCTGAATAAATTAGAAAACCATGAATAAAAGAACTCCCTATGACCAGAACTATTATCCCCCAGTGCCGACTGGATTCACAAAATGGTTAAGGACAAACCTGCTGTGGCAATTTTTCAGGTTTATCATCATCAACCTGAAAATGCTGAGAATGGTACGGAAACACTGATTTTAACCACGGTCTGCTCATTAACTGCGGTTAACTCATAAAATGATCCCGGATTATCAGGATCGGCTATTTGCATATTGGTTGGAAATCATATAGTCATAACTGTCCTTGATGGCTTCAAATACATCCGTCCTGACGACATCCAGTTCCACAATCATCCAATCCGCTGAATTCCTCGCCGCAGCAGCAATGGCAGGAATATTGACTGAACCTTTTCCCAGGGGGACCATGGGATCAGGGTCATCGGCATCGAGGGAATCGCTGTAAGTGGCAGGTCCGTCCTTGATATGGATCAACGGAGCCCTCTCGCCAAATTTCCTGATGATTTCTGCCGCCTCATGGCCAGCCACAGTTACCCAATAGGTGTCGATCTCAAAAAAAATTTCGTTATCCAGTTCCCTTAATAAAATTTCAAAAGGATATTGACCGGAAGCCTGTTTTTCATACTCCCACCAATGGTTATGAACACCGAAGCTCAAACCGTTGGATCTGGCAAATCTGTTGGCTTCATTGTATATTTCAACCAGCTCCAGGGTTCCACTTTCCGTTTTATACCTTTTATCCTCAGGCCAGCCATGCCATATCATCCTTTTGCATTGATAGGCGTCGGCGATTCTCAGCATTTCATCCTTTGAAGCCTGACTGACAGGCAACTCAACATGGGCTGCAAAAACATGCAGTCCGTATTCCTTAAAAAGTTTTCCTGCTTCTTCGATACTTATTCCTTCCGGCAGGAAAGCGGACTCAACTCCCGCCAAACCCATATCCGCTACTTTAGCCAGGGTTTTTTTAATGTCTTTTTCGATTTCATCCCTGACCGTATACATCTGAAGTCCGATGTGAGGAAGTTTCGCTGTACCCTGTGTACAACCAAACATATGATAAAGGGGGATCGCGGCTATGCCGGCCAAACCTGTTTTAACAAATGATCTTCTGGTAGGTGTTTTCATAATGGTATTTTCAAAAAAGATAATTCAGGTTGATGTAAAAACCGGTATTCCCATCCTGTCGGTCAAAGGCTTTTCCAAAATCCAGGCTTACGATAAAATTTTCATTTAACCCGACTTTTAAACCAATACCGGAACTCATGTGTACCGACTCAGCACCCGGATTAAAGTACATGGGAAAATCTTCTCCCAGTTCTTCTTCTGCCCCTGAAAAATCAATATCCATTTCATCCACTACACGTCCAGCATCGAAAAACAGGTTGGTGCCGATATAGAGATTCTGGTTAAAAATCACTGTCCGGTAGAAAATTAATCTCAACTCAAGGTTTCCCAGAACAATTCCATCTCCTACCACCCTGTTCCTCAGAACTCCCCGCAGGGTCCTTGAACCTCCCAACCCCTGGGAGGTAGCCCCTGTCAGGAACGTCGGAACGATATGGGGCTGCATATGAAAGGGAACAGTTCCAGTCAGGGTGCCCTGGTAGCCCACCCGGTAAGCGAATGACATGATTCCGGGCACGAGGGTAAAATATTGGCGATGGATAAGGGTAAGTTTTGAATAGGAAAAACGATCATCCCCCAGGAAGGAAGGCGAATAGGAGATGACGGCCTCCGACCAGATCCCCTTGAAGGGCAGGGCTTCAAAATCCCGGGTATCGTAGATCAGTCCCGCCTTCAGATAGGTGGTAACAGTACCGTCCTTTTCTTCATCAGTAATGACATCCCATTCCACATATTTATCGTACAGCCCATCCACAGCCGGTAACTTTTCATCCTCACTTTTTCCTTTGTTCAGGCGATCGATGTCCACCGGCCCGATGGAATTATTATAATAAGCAAAACCGGTGATCCACCGGAACCTGTTATCTTCTTTTATGATATTTCCCTGAAAATTGGCCATTATCCTGAATATCTTACGATCATGCCTGAAAAAGACCCTCGAGACATACCCTGGATCTGTATCGTCCTCCCATTCCGAATGGTAAACTGCATCATACCCGTTAAATCCATAAAATTGCATGGCTTTTTCCGTCAGGTAGCTGATATCAGCCGTCAGTCTGATCCCGGGAATGAGGTATTTTGAATCATAATAAAATCTGGCAATTCCACTTCCGCGGGTGGTCTGCGACCATTCCAGGTAAAGACTTTGAAGGTATTCCGGATATTTCGAACCATCACCATAATAATACAGGTTGGCCAGGGCTCCATACTGGAATCCGACATCGGTATCGAAGGATATTGCCGGAAGGATCCCGAATGTCCAACCTTCCTTTGGTTGAATCACCTTATTTTTGTTTGTTACTCTCTCCATTGATAGAGAATCCCGGGAAAGGACAACAGCCGGTAACATGAAATAAAAAATAACCAGGCAGCCTAAAAGAAGCAATAAACGTTTATACATCCAGCATATCCTCAAAAAATGATTCCGTAATTTAAAAAAAATTTAAATGAAAATAATTTTTAACCGGATAATTCCCTGACTTGAAATTTTTAAAAAAATTGAAATTTAGGGTACGGGTCTGAGGCAAGATGATTGTCTCTTTAACAAACTTACCCAATAAATATCCGTAAATGGTGTTAATTAAACTTATAAAAACAATGAATCAAGGACTCAAAACAACAGCAATTCTTTCATCCATTCTGACCATATTGTTCTTATCCTGTACAGTTGGAGAGGAACCAGGCCCCCTGGCAACAGAGGAGAGGGTATTATCAGCCTTTGATGGCGTTCATGTGGAGACTATCGGAAAGGTCAATCTGCATATCGCCCAGGAATACAGGGTAATGATAAACACCAATGCCAATGTACTCGACGACATCATTCTATCCATCTCTGATGAGGAACTTTACATAAAGCTTACCGGCAAGCACAAGGAGATCGATCAACTCGAATTTGATGTTTATGCACCGGAATTTACGCTGATCAGGCTGGATGGGGTGGCAATCATCCGAAGTAATGATTTACTGGCCGTTAATGAACTCAGGGTGGTTCAGGATGGTGTGGGAAACATCTACCTTTCCGATATTGATGTCCAGCGTGTGTATTTTGACCTTGATGAGGTAGGCGATGTGGAAGTTAAAGGAACGGCCGATGATATTATTGCGGAGCACTCCGGTGTTGGCAATTTGAGATTATTTGAATTGACAGGCAGGGATGGGGATCTGAATTTATCAGGAACGGGCAATATTGATATCAATGTTACCGATGAATTGAAAATCAACCTCAGCGGTGTTGGGGATATCAGATACATGGGCAGTCCTTCGATGACCGTGAATCATACCGGCGTGGGTAAGATCGTTAAGATCAATTGATACTGGTCCGTGGTCTGACAAAGGGCCGTGGCCTGATGAAGGGTCGTGGTCTGACGAGGGATCATGGTCTGACCACGGTGCCTGGTTAGACCGTGGAACCTGAAATGAGGAATTTTCCGGATTACTTCCGATATATCCATGAGATATAGTTGACGGCCGGCAGATCCCCTGTAATAATCGATGTCAACACTGGATCTCTTATGATTCCCTACCAGGGAAATGATTAATCTCCGTGACACTGCTTTCAGATCATTGATATGATTGCCGGCATTTTCAGGTGCAAAACATTGATTGTTGGGATGCTTAACTATAGCCCGGATGCAGATCATGGATCATTTCAAAATCAATACTAAGGGCCGTTTTCCCATCCGGAATCAATTCATAAACAGGAAAAGGCAGGGGGCATCTCATGAGCATATAGAATAACAATAATACCCTTTCACTAAATCAGTCCGGGAACCGATTAAAAAACTGATTGTTTATTATTTCATCCGCCTGAATATATGATTAAATTCGTCCGCATCAATAATTAATTTTTACCATGAAAATCAATCGTTTTTTTTACTTTTTCCTGGTTCTTGCTTTTTTAATCAGTTGCCGGGAGGATGATGCCGTTCTTATCAGGACGGTTTCGCTACACAGCGTATATTCATTCTCGGATGAACTTGAATATCTTTACCGGTTAGATCTTCTTCCGCAATACAGGGATAATACAACCGTCGAGCAGGTCTCAAGTTACGATACAACCGGAGGTAACAATGATGGATTTTCCGGTTTATATTCATACATCCGGAAAGAAGGTGATAAATTGATCATAGCCGATCTTCAGGGGCCGGGAGTGATCGAAAGAATATGGACCCCTACACCTTCGGAAGATACCATACAGTTTTATTTTGATGGTGAAACCGAACCGAGGATCAGTATCCGCTTCATCGATTTGTTCAGTGGCAAACAATATCCATTCATCACACCTATCGTGGGCAATGAAGTTGGCGGTTATTATTCGTATTTACCCATTCCCTACCAGCAATCCTGCAAAATCGTCTACATCGGAGATCAGTTATATTTTCACCAGATACAATACAGAAAATTCAATGGCACAACCGGTCCTGAAAGTTTCCGGATGGAGCTGAATGAAGCCGAAAATACAGTTTTAAGAAGAGCCGCCAGATTCTGGGAAAGCAGGAGATCGGATATTGAATCCTACATCGATTCTATCAATACCGGCCAGGAGTCGATAACTCAATCATTTACGATTTCCCCGGGTGAAACAGTAGACCTTTTGAACCTTGAGAAAGCCGGAAGAATCCTTAAATTTGAACTGGTAACTACCTCAGGTTCAGTAGAAATCAACAAAGACCTCTTAATCAAGATCCTGTGGGATGATGAAGATCAACCGGCTGTGTTCTGTCCGGTTATAGATTTTTTTGGCTATGCTTTCGGAAAACCATCAACCAGGAGTATCCTGCATGGAAGTGAATCGGGGATCAATTATTGTTTCATACCGATGCCTTTTGATTCTCGTGCAAAATTTGAATTGATTTATGCAAAAAGGGGAAATGCCGATCAGCCTGCAATAGCATTAAAATCATCCATTGGATTTGTTCCGGAGAGAAGGAATCCTGCATTTGAGGGGAAATTTTATACACAATGGAAAAGAATAATACACCCGGAGGAAGGAGAACCATACATTTTCCAGGAATCCAGTGGGAAAGGACATCATTTCGGAACCATATTGCAGGCAAGGGGATTAAGTGCCGGAATGACCAGATTCTTTGAAGGTGATGATTCCACGCTTGTCGATCATACCTTGCGGCTGCATGGTACCGGCTCTGAAGATTATTTTAACGGGGGCTGGTATGCACTGCCGAACCGATGGGACAGGGCTTTCAGTCTGCCCATCCACGGCTGCCTTGAATATTCCATCCCGTTATCCCGAACCGGTGGATACAGGTTCTATCTCACAGATAAAATCAGTTATCGGCAGCATTTCCTTCATACCATCGAACACGGACCTGAAGGGAACCGGTATCCGGTCGATTATACATCCATTGCCTTCTATTATGGTGAACATCCGCCAACAGAAATTATGGAGCCCCGGGAGGAATTGAGGGAAATATATTTACCCGATACACTGATCATAACGCCTGACCTGATGAAGGTAACCGTTGGACTTTATAATGCGGTGAGCCGTATCGATTGGGGTAAATTCATGTTTCATGGTGATGAGAACAGCATTATGGTTGTTCATCTCGATGAAATCCCCCGGGGGAAATATGGGATGTACATCAGTTTCCTGAAGAGCGGCGAAGGATGTGATTTTTCCATATGGCAACGGCAGAAAAGGGTTTCTGAGACTATCAGCTCACATTCAGAAAATGTCGAATCAATGGAAGATCTTTATATAGGGGATATAAATCTGAATGAAAATTATCCTTCAGTCACCCTCATGAAGGAAGCTGGGGGAAGCGGTAATCATCTGGTTTTCACAAAGATGATGTTTGTGAAAAAAGGGGGTGAAGATCAATAAAAGTGATCCTGTGAAAGGTAAACATCAGGGAGATGATGGCCGATATGCACATGGCATCACCCGGAGTGATGGTATGAGTTAATCGGGGAAATCAGGCTCTCCAGGGCCGGTTCCTCTGCAAACCGTTCAGTGTATCCAGTGCAATGTTCACATCATCAACGATCTGAAAATCATACATTCCCACGCAGATAAAATCGGCACCATTCTCAAAGGCATACCTGAAACCTTCTTCAGGCGCGATCGATCCGGCCGCCAGAATCTTGAAGGCAATCCAGGGTTCTTCGAGACCTGACATAAACTGAATGGTTTCCGCCGGCTTAAAACAATACATGTTATCATTCCATTCTGCCGGAGAGGCTGACCAGTAATTATGATGATGCAGGGTCTTTACCCAGAAATCAGGTTTTAATCCTTTTTCTACACAGCCTTGTATTGTTTCGAGACGGTGGGCGCCGATTCCGGCAGGCAAACCGTTCTGACGGATCATATAAAGGGCTCTGGCCAATGTATCAAAATCTCCATCCCTGACAAGCTGATCAGAGATTTCTCCCTGGCTGTAACAGGCATGTGCACCGCCATCGATTGACATCTGAACTCCCTTAAGCAGGTCTTCCGAAATACCGCAATCAGAAATGAACTGCATTTTTCCTTTTGTTTCACGCCAGTACTTGTTGATGATCCTGTTGAGCTGTGGATTGGTTAGCAGGGTATTGATTCCACATTGTTCGGCAAGCTGCATCGTATGGATCACTTTTTCATCAGAATGATAGGATTTTACCAGTTTAGAGACATAAATAAGGTCTCTCGCATGGGCCCACCCTCCGATCAGGTTTCCACCCATGAACAATCTGCTCACTTCCAGATTGCCAATTTTCCCCATGGGCAGGGTTCCTCTTAGATCCTCAAGTTTTGAAAAATGAAAGGTTTTTAGGGTGGCGCTGGTAACTGCATCGGTTCCTCCCATCGCTACCAGCTTTTTTTCTTCGAGGCTCATCCATTGTTTTTTCTTCAAAAACCCAAAGCCAAAAAGCCCCAGCACGGGCAATGCAGAGAGATTCTTGATCAACTCCCTCCTGTTCATACTCAACTTGTTCAATTCTCCCTGGATCTCCTCCTGATCTGGAATTTGAAGGTTTTTACGTTCAAAGGGATGCAGTTTTATTCCGGATCCATTCAGTATTCTATCAAGCCCATAAAGATACCCATTGGAAAAGGTTGCAAAACCAAGCAGCAGAATCGATTCAATGAGGTTTTTGTCCACAAATAAATAATTCCCCTCCACAGATAATCCACTTCTGCCTATAACAGGAGGATAAGCCATATAATACATGAACAATAACAATGCTCCGGCGATTCCGAAAAATCTTGTCCTGTATCCGATTATCAGGGCGAAACCGATGACCGTCAGTCCCCAAACATTGAGGGCATCCACAACCGTCAGCATGACTGATGAATCAACGATCCATTGAAAAAATCCGGACAATATACCCGTCGATCCCGCCAGATAGGCAGCAGAAGTCCAGGCCGGATCAATGATCTTTAGGATCCCTTCATATAATAAATGCCATCCGATAAGCATTCTCAAAGCAGTAAAAATAATCCTGAACGGCCTGGAAGAAATTAACTCAGAAGTTGCGTAAGCCATGATTAAAAAATGGTTAAAATGAAAAAATACACGATAACAATACTTAAAATTAGTAAAAAAAATAATCAACTGGGAAATCGGTCAGAAATATTCCTAAAGACCCAGGTGCCTCATAATTACTATTTTCTGAATCTCCGAAGTGCCTTCACCAATCTGCAGCAATCGCTGGTCCCGGTAAAACCGTTCAATATCATACTCCTTCATTAATCCATACCCGCCATGGATCTGCACCGCATGATCGGCTACCTCCTTGGCAATTTCGGAACAAAATAATTTTGACATGGCGGCTTCCCTGGCAAAAGGCCTTTTTTTATCCTTCAGCCAGCAGGCTTTGTACAACATGTTCCTCGCAGCTTCAATCTTTGTTGCCATTTCTGCCAGCTTGAAAGACACTCCCTGGAATTTGGCAATAACCTTGCCGAATTGTTTTCTCTGACCGGCGTATTTTAATGCCATTTCAAAGGCTCCCTGGGCAAGACCAAGTCCCATGGCAGCAATGGATAACCGTCCGCTGTCAAGGGTACTGAGCATGATCCCAGATCCCATGCCCACCTTTCCCAGCAGATTTTCAGCAGGGACCCGGCAATGATCAAAAAACAATTGTGCTGTATTGGAGGACCGCCACATCATTTTATGCTTCATTTCCTCAGCTTTGAAACCAGGAGTGTCCTGCTCAACAATAATGGCCGATAGGTTTTTCCTCCCGGACCGGTCCCTTGTCTTGACCTGTACGGTGGTGCCCAGGGTAATGGAGGTTGCGGCATTTGTAATGAATATTTTTGACCCATTGATCACCCATTCATCCCCATCCAACCTGGCTGAAGTCCGCGTTGCCCTGGAATCTGAACCCGCATTGGGTTCCGTCAGACCGAAACCCCAAAGGTATTCCCCGGTAGTCAGCATGGGCAGGTATTTTTTTTTCTGTTTTTCCGATCCGTAATGATAGATTGGGCCGATCCCCAGTGAATTATGTGCAGCTACCGTAGCTGCCTGCGAACTGTCAATGCGAGCCAGCTCTTCCACCGCAATGATGTATGACAGGGTATCAAATCCTTCCCCGTTATATTGTTCATTCACCACCATGCCGAACAATCCGATTTCCCCCATCTTTTTAGTCAGCGAAACCGAAAATTCTTCCTTTTCATCCAATTCACGTGCAACCGGCCTGATCTCCTGCTCTGCAAAATCCCTGACAGTCTGCCGGATAAGATCGTGTTCCTCATTACAAAATATATCCATGGTCTTAATTATCCTTTCTTTGATAAATTCTGCGTAACCAATGCTGACAAGGATACCGGTACCGGGACCCTTTGATTCAGAAATGCCTGGGCAAAGGTTTTACCCTGCGCATCGATCCGTAATGACCTGGTGCCTCCCTCATCCAATGCTTCATGAAGCAGAAAATTCAAGGCCTGAAGATTATCCAGTTCATATCTTATTACTTTTCCCCGGCAATGTCCCCGGAACATATTTTTAATAATTCCAGCCGTCAGGTGTTCCTTGAGAAATTCATATATCTCCCTACTTCTTGCCAGAACCCCCAGATTGGCGGTATCCCCCTTATCTCCACTCCGCGCCAGGCATAGATCCGCCAGGCGTATATTCTCCGTTTCCCCGGATATATTGAATGCTTCAGGGTCCTTTGCCTCCTGAACCCTGCTCCTGCTGTAATCCTGTCCCGATTCAAAACCGGTTACTGAACTTAGCATATATTCTTCCTTAATATGCCCCTGATCATCAGGAATTATTAACCTGGGATTTATCCATTTTTTATGAATCAATGACGGCCAATACGTCAAAACCTGTGTAATTCTGGGTCGGCCACCCGTAACGGCCATTCCGGGAGGTCCGCTCAGGATCAATGGGGCAATGTTCTTTGAAAAAATTTCCAGCTTTTCCCTCTCCCTGTCATAAACACTGAAACGGATCAGGATCTCGTTCGGTTCCAACGAAGCAGCCAGATTAAGGTGCGCCGCATTAAATCCGATAAATTCCGTATTTTGTTTTTCAAAGCTTATACCAAGGCGGTCCCAGAATATTTCCCGGACCTTTTCCGCCTTTATTATGGCCTCAGGACCACTGATGATCACATGGCCACTTGCCGAATATCCATCCTTGTATGCCATGGATATTTTCAGAAAATGAGTTGGCGGATACCCTTTTGCTTCGGAAATCCTGACCCGGTCCTTACCCTTTTCTGAAATTTGAATGGCAGTAAAATCAGCCACGACATCGGGGCTGATATATGCAGATGGATCACCCATTTCATAGACGATCTGTTCCTTCACCGAATCCCTGCTGATGATCCCCCCGGAATTATCGGCTTTGATGACATCAAAACTGCCATCTTCATACATTTCGACAATGGGATACCCGAAGTCGGTCCAGGTTTTTATCGTTTTCCAATCGGTGAAATTTCCGCCGGTAGACTGAGCCCCGCATTCAATGATATGTCCGGCAATTAAACCGCTGGCCAGTTTATCCCAGTCATTTAATTCCCAACCCAGTTCATGTACCATCGGGGCCATAGTAATGGATGTATCTGTCACACGGCCTGTAATGATGATATTTGCCTCAGTTTGAAGGGCTTTCAGCAGAGGGATTATTCCCATGTAGGCGTTCGCACTCTGAATCTGCTGCCTGATCTCTTCAAATGATACCCCCGTTTCCATGTTTTTAAAATCCGCCTTTCCAGGGTACAACTGGTCAATAACCGCCATCAGATCATCCCCGTCAACCACAGCCAGTTTCAACGACCTGTTCTGCTTTTTCAATGCTGATATGATTTTCCGGGCACAGCCAAGTGGATTGATCCCGCCGGCATTTGTCAGGATCTTCGTGCCTGATTTTTCAATGAGTTCCGCATTTTCAACAACCTGATCGACAAAATCCCCGATATATCCCGCCTCCGGATCACGGATCTGCTGTTTGCGGAGTATACTCATGGTAATCTCTGCAAGAAAATCCATCGTCAGGTAATCAAGCTTTCCTGTCAGAAGCTGTCTCCTGAAAGCCTGGAGATCATCTCCCCAGAAACCTCCTGCATTGCCTATCCTGATGCTTTTTTTCATATTAATTTTCCTTCCCTGACGGAACCAATTCCATCAATAATTCCCTGTTGCCGATCAATTGCCCCATCCTGGCATGAACGGCGCTGACCTGTCCGTCAAAAGGTGCGACAAGGCTGTTTTCCATTTTCATGGCCTCAACGACCAGAAGAATATCTCCCTTGCTGACCGTAGCGTTTCTGCTGATCCGTATATCCACTATCTTACCCGGCATGGGTGAAAATATCTTCCCCGAATGGCTATTTTCACCTGAACCCGTTTCCGTAAAAATATATTCTCCGGGAAGGACATCCAGGCGGCTGAATTCAAACAACTGTCCTTCAAAGGAGACCCATCCCTTTCCACCATTTCCGGAAGAAACAACTGCCCTCAAGGTTTTCCCATTAATTTCCAGCGTCATATCATTATCAACGGCCGAAATAATACCGGCAGTAAGTTCTCTGGCACCCATCTCCAGTTTAAACCCCTGGTTATCGTTTCCCAATATGCTGACAATCATTTCACCGGATTGGCTTTTAACGGGTATTTCCATCATCAAACGCCAGAAACCAATTTCCTGCCAGACATTCACCGGCCTGATTTGTCTGCTTGTGTTCAACTGATGAACCAGAAAAAAGGACAACGGCAATAAAGGATCCAATTTTTCCTGTTCATGTTTCATGTTTTCCAGAATTTCTTTCTTATTCTCTTCATAGAAATGGGTAGAGATATCATTGGACTTGAATAATGGATGCCGGATAAGGGACTGGAGAAAGGGGATGTTATGGGTGACGCCGTGTATGATGCAGGAAGATAAAGCAGAAGACATTTGTTCCAGGACCTCCTTTCTATCCACTCCCCTGACGACCAGCTTTCCGATCAGCGGATCGAACCTGGGAGAAATATTCCCGGGTCCGGAAATGCCTGAATCCATCCTGATCTTTTCCGATACCGGCTCCCTGTACAGCGTTATCCTGCCCGGCGAAGGCAGAAAATCCCGGGCTGGATCTTCCGCATAGAGCCTGCATTCCATCGCATGGCCGGTTTGACGTATATTTTCCTGCGATATCCCCAGTTTTTCTCCCGAAGCAATCCTTATCTGCTGTTCCACCAGGTCAATCCCCGTGGTCATTTCCGTAACCGGATGTTCAACCTGCAGCCTTGTATTCATTTCGAGGAAATAATAATCCCAATTCCCGTCGACAAGAAATTCGATGGTACCCGCATTCCTGTATTGCATCCCGCCGGCGATGGTAACTGCATCGTGCCTGATCCTTTCCCGTATCTTTTCAGGCACCTTCACGGCAGGCGTCTCTTCAATGATCTTCTGATATCTTCTCTGGACAGAACATTCCCTTTCAAACAGGTGGATTACATTCCCGTAATGGTCTCCCAGGATCTGTACTTCAATATGACGGGGTTTTTCAATATATTTTTCAAGATATATCTCTTCATTATCAAAATAGGCTTTTGCTTCCCGTGCGGTGGATAACAGCGCCGTTTCAAGATGTTCAGCCGATTCCACAATTCTCATACCCTTACCTCCTCCTCCTCCGGCAGCTTTTACCAGCACCGGAAAATCGATGGAATGTCTGCGGCTGAGGATTTCAGATTTATTTCCCGTGATCGTTTCGGGGACAGGTACGCCCAGGCTTTCCACAAATTTTCCGGAGGTGATCTTATTTCCCATCAATCGGATCATTTCTCCCGGGGGGCCGATAAAAACCATATGATGTTTTTCACAGGCATCCGCAAATTCAGGATTTTCAGAAAGAAACCCATAACCGGGATGAACCGCCTCTGCTCCTGACCGGATGGCAAGGTCAATGATCCGGGTGATATTCAGGTAGGTATCGGCAAGGCTTTTCCCCTTCAATTGCCAGGATTCATCCGCCATTCTTACATACATATCATCTGCATCCTCAGGCGTACATATGGCCACCGTATGGATTCCCAGCCTTCTGGCTGTTTTCTGTATCCTGATAGCGATCTCTCCACGATTGGCTATCAGTATTTTTTTAAATAAACCCAAAATGCCTGTTTTAATCTTTTTATTTCGCTGAATTTCCTTGCTTTTTATTCAAAAATGAGCTCATCCTCCTTTGTGCCTCTTCGGACCCCCTGACCTGCAGGATGAGTTTTCCGGTTTCAATCAGGGATTCATTCAAATCCCAGACGTTTGCAATCTGACTGATCATCGATTTACATATGCTGATGGCCTCCGGACCCCCTGCCAGAATATCCTGTACCAAATCATCCAGATGGGCCTCAAGGGCATCTTCAGGAAGTGACCTGTTGATCAAACCTGACATCTCCGCTTCCCGGGCCATAAATCTTTTACCGGTGAGCATAAATTCCCTGGCCTTGGACTCCCCGGTTCTTTTCATCACATAAGGGGCAATCGCTGCGGGTATAAGGCCGAGGCGTACCTCGCTGAAAGCAAAAACAGTGTTTGCTCCGGCGAGTGCAATATCGCAGGCCGCAAGGATCCCATTGGCTCCGCCAAATACTGATCCATGCGCCACGCCAATTACCGGAATTTCAGATTGATAAATGACAGAGAGGCAACGTGGAAGCTGGTTTATTTTGCCAATCTTCACTCCTGGAGCGGTTTCCTTCGCATCACGCATCATATCCAGGTCAGCACCCGATGAAAATGCCTTCCCTTTCCCCCGTAGGATGATCAACCGTTGCTGATTCTCCAGGTTGATGTTTGTGATTGCCTCAGTTAACTCATCGATCATTTTTTCATTCAAGGCATTTCTTTTCTCAGGCCTGTTCAGCCAGATCGTTGAAAAATTGCCTTCCTTTTCGAGAAGGACTGTTTGAAAATCTTTCATATAAACTGCTTAAACTGTTACATCCGGTAAATTCCGAATTTTGGTTCAGGGATTTCCCGGTTCAGCGACATGGCGATACCCATCGCCAAAATTTTCCGTGTATCCACAGGATCGATGATCCCATCATCCCATAGCCGCGCTGTAGAATGATAGGCCGAACCTTCTTCCTCATATTTTCTGATGGTTTCTTCGTATATCTTTTTCCGTTCAGCATCACCCAGGGATTTTCCCATGGCATTAAGTTTGTCTTCCCTGATGGTGATCAGCACTTCGGCAGCCTGTTCACCCCCCATGACCGAAATTTTAGCATTTGGCCACATGAAAAGCAAATTGGGTTCGTAGGCCCTTCCCGCCATGGCATAATTTCCGGCACCGAAAGATCCGCCTGCAATGACGGTGAATTTCGGAACCTGGACATTAGCGACCGCATGAACGAGTTTGGCTCCATCCCTGGCGATCCCCTTATGTTCATATTCTTTTCCCACGATAAAACCGGTTATGTTCTGCAGAAAGATCAATGGAATTTTCCTGAATGCACATAATTCAATGAAGTGAGCGCCCTTCAGGGATGTCTCCGAAAAAAACACGCCATTATTGGCGAGTATTCCTACCGGGTAACCCATCAGGTGGGCGAATCCTGTCACCAGGGTGGGCGCATATTCAGCCTTGAATTCATGAAACCTGCTTCCATCGACAATCCTTGCAATGATCTCCCTGGCATCAACAGGTATTTTCAGATTCAGTGGAACCAGTCCATATAATTCCTCAGGATCATAAGCCGGTTCCTCCGGATTGATCCGCTCAAAGTGGAAGCCAGATTTTACCGGCATGGTCCTGAAAATATTCCTGGCAATCTGAAGGGCATGGCGATCGTTTTCAGCCAGGTGATCGGCTACGCCAGATGTTGATGTATGGATCTCGGCCCCCCCCAATGTTTCTGCATCGACCACCTCGCCGGTAGCGGCTTTCACCAGGGGCGGTCCTCCAATAAAAATGGTGCCCTGATTCCTGACAATGATTGTTTCATCACTCATTGCCGGTACGTATGCTCCGCCCGCCGTGCAAGAACCCATGACGATCGAAATCTGGGATAAACCCATGGCTGATAATTTTGCCTGGTTATAAAAAAACCTTCCGAAATCATATTTATCCGGAAATACCCGCGCCTGCTCAGGAAGGAATACACCTCCGGAATCTACCATGTAAAGACATGGAAGATGATTCTGTATGGCAATTTCCTGTGCCCTGATATGTTTTTTGATGGTTTCCCTGATATAGGTTCCTCCCTTTACACTGGCATCATTGGCTACGATCACTGTTTCATGACCAGAGATCACGCCAATCCCCGTTATGATCCCAGCTGAAGGAAACTGGTTATCATGCATCCCATAGGCCGCCAGGGGGGATAATTCCAGGAAAGGAGTATCCGGGTCCAGGACCAGATTTATTCTTTCCCTCGCGAGGAGCTTGCCCCGGTCTCTGTGTTTTTTAACAGCATCGGATGAGGACCGGTCGATCACGGATTTAAGAATATTGTGATAATTTTTCACCTGCTCACGTACTTCCGCCTGCTTATTTTTAAATTCGGGGGCGTTTACATTGATTTGACTTTTGATCTGAAACAAGGTTCGATTATTAAAGGGTGTATCCAGAAAAATACAAAATTTATAAAATCAAACCCATTTAATTTCTGATTTTTTTTACCCGTTGCGTTTTTCTGCCGAAACATGGTAATTTTTGTAATTCCGGACGGGTTAGATCAGGGTAACATCCACAAACTAGCAATGACGGGTTTAAGGTGACTTACGAAAAATCAGGACATTCATATTTTCCTGGCCTGTAAACATTTTTTCCCTAAGAGGTTGTCTCATAAGGAATTATCAAAATTCCTGCTGAAGGACATGATGGTTGTTGAAAGAAAAATGAGCGGAAGTCTGATTTTAAAAGTATAACTGGATTTCATCAATGTAAATATCAAACTCCAAACATTCCTCCTGCTCAACCTGAATTTTCCCGAAGGAATTTTTGAAGCTGAGCCGACGTGGGAATACCAGCACGGCCACCTGTTTTGGTAGCCGAAAGTGCAGCAGCAGCATTTGCATAACGGGCTGCCTCCGGAACAGATTTTTTCCGGGCAATGGCAAGGGCATAGGCGCCATGAAATACATCCCCGCACCCCGTGGTATCGTCCACAGTTACCTGGTGCCCGGGAACCGAAAATTCAAGAGTGCCGGACAATCCGATAAGTCCCATTTCCCCCAGGGTAATGATTATTGTCTGTTCCGGGAACTTTCTGAGAGTAAAAGCGGCTTTTTCAACCTTTTCCACACCGGAATACATCAGGGCAAATTTCCGGGAAACCACAATATGATTGCAAAATTCGAACATTTCTTCCAGCCCGGGCTCCACGCGTTCCGCATCGATCATCACCTCCACGCCATGTTGTGAGGCCAGCCTCGCAGCCTCAACTCCGGCTTTTCCCGTGCCATGATCGATCATAAGCACGCTTGTCTTCAAGTACCAATCAGGATCAGGCAGTTCTTCCGGCATGGGATAACTCACACCCTTTCTTGAAAAAAAGATATTCCTTTCATAATCCTCCTGGTTGGTAATGATCATAGAAATGACCGGTTCACATCCATGGCGGCGCAGGATACATGAAGTGTCGACACTTTCATTTTCCAAAGCCGTTATGGCTCGTTGGGACCAGTAAGAATAACCCAGTTTAGCACCGATCCCCGCCTTTCCACCCAAACGGGCAACCGCTACAATCGCTGTACCGGTCAACCCGCCATCAAACATTTCAAGCGAATCAAGCCGTACTTTATCACCGGAACCAGGCCAGTAAGCTGCCTTCCCGATCAGATCAACGGTAACGGCCCCTATACCGAATACATCATAGGTTTTCATCCAGTTTCACGGTAATCAGCCAAATTGCCTGTATGCTGTCCCGACAGGCAACACCGCTACGTGTTTCATTTCAACAAATTCTGCCAGCATTTCATCCAACAGCCCGGAACTCAGCGGCCCCCATCCTTCCCCATCCAGTCCATGGGTGTTAAAAATAAACCATCCTCCGGCTGACCCGAGGAATTTATCCACCTGAGCGGAAAGGTAATCATCTATATTATCCGGACCCTGGCTGATACAGGTTAGTTTTTTCCGTTTCCGGTCCGGCATGGGATTGACGAGGTCACCCGCTGTCCGAAAAGCCATCACTCTCTTTCCTATCCAGGATTCCACCTCGGGATTGGAGGCGTTAAACGGGAAGTTATAAATGGAATTCTCAGGTTTGAATCCCTTCAGTTGATCTGCGAAAACATCCATGCATCTGGTGAACAGATCCTTTACCTCTTCCATGGGTATCTGTGTCAGGTTGGCATGTTTGTAGCTGTGAGGCATGACCTCATGGCCCCGGTCCTGAAGTTCATTCCATAGGTCAAAATCACCCATAGTCCCCGGAAGGATATAATCATCCACTCCTTTGAAGCCAGGGGTTCCGCCCGAGGCAATCACGTTGAAACAGGCCTTCAATCCATATTTTTCATAGATATCAGCCGTTTTAATAAAGGATCTGGCAAAACC
The DNA here is from genome assembly GCA_018224645.1 of Cyclobacteriaceae bacterium. Classification (GTDB taxonomy): domain Bacteria; phylum Bacteroidota; class Bacteroidia; order Cytophagales; family Cyclobacteriaceae; genus JAGTVG01. The sequence goes on along the minus strand of JAGTVG010000121.1, from coordinate 16,101 downwards.
ATCATCAAAACTCAGGGAAAGGATATGTGTAATCCCGGGGTTTTCAGCAGGATAAACATAATTTCCGGCCAAAACCGCACCGGCAGTCAGCCCTGCCTGCTGTATAAATTTCCTGCGATCGAGCTTCATATTTTATTCTTTTATTTTGTAATTATTCATTTCCAGGTTTATTTTTTCATTCATGGAAAACCATATCTTTCCAGATACGCGGACCGTATCTCCAGGAGCACAATCAGGTAAAACAGGATCGGAATGCATGCATGGGCAATCTTCATTTCCCCAGGCATGATTGCATCCTTCCCATGCAGTCAGTATCCAGCGCTCTCCATCTTCCGACCTGACAGCGGCGACCGGATCCTGAAAAAGTTTATTTTCATTCGTGAGCGAATCGAAATTTTCAGCTCCCCTGAACATGATGCAAATCTGCGTCTGCATATCAGTAAATGTGGTATCCCTGGTGCCGTTATACATCCACAAATCCATATACACCTGCTCCCGACCCGGATAAATTTCAGCACCGATCACCATGCGGTTCGGAAGCTCCCAAGAGTTGGTCACATGTCCGTCCGGATGCAGGACCCAGTCGCGGTTCTGTATTTTTATTTTGCGGAAATCAAAAAAAGTCGGGATATGTTTGTGTCCCAGAAAAGTAAGTCCGTACTGGCTGAAAACAGCTTCCGGGAGGTCGAGTAGAAGGTAATCCTGTGGATCCCACGGTAAAAATATGCCGACCTTGGTTCCTCTCATCGGGCTTAACATGCCTTCCCTGAAACTGATCCGGGGATGCCTTCCGCCAGGATAAGGCAGGACCATTATCTGATCAGGGGCCGGCAGGACCGGGGAAAATGAGGATGATTGAATTACCTCCTGCATTTCTTTTTCAGGCCAGCCGAAAACACCGGCCATTTCAGCAATGCTGTAATTGAATGCTTTCATGATGCCTATCCAGAAATCCCTATCCTCTCTCGTGGATAACACTTCCTGCGGCCACCTGAGATCATCCGGATCGCCGAGGACATGCCTTTTGTTTACCAGGGGATCCACAGGATCAGAATCCGGCAGCCAGGATTCAAGGTCACGCAAGGCCATCACTTTATAAGCATTCTGCTGCAGGTAATTGAAACATTTTTCAAGCATTTCCGGTTCCGTGTGTACCCAGGGATGGATGGGATCCGGCACACCATGAAACTGCAGGACAACAATCCTGCCATCTTCCGCCTGTTCAATGGCCCGAATATAATCGGATAATTGCATATCCGGATATGCGTCTCTGGTAGTAGGGATCAGTAAGCGGTGATGTTGATCAGGCATATACACAGGCCCAGGCTGCAGTTTCCCGTAAGGAACTTCGGGTTGCATACCCCTTCTGGCAAAACGGATTCCCTGTTCCTGCAAAACCCGTAAAGCTTCCGGACCGAAACCATTTCCTGTCCAGGCAAAGCTCACAGGTTCAGGAACACCCTGTCGCATCAATTGCCAGTTTACCAATCCAAGCTCTCCTGCAAGTCCGGCAGCATTTTCCGGCTGGGAAAAATCGGGATGTGTCCAGCTATGGTTCCCGATTTCAAAGCCCATTTTATGAAGTTCCCCTATTTCCCTCCAGGTGAGGAAATTGACGGAATCATCCATGAATGCATGGGTCACAAAAAAAGTAGCCGGAAAATTGTACTTTTTCAACATCGGTGCCACCACAGTCAGGTGTGATCTGACCGCATCATCGAACGTAAGTACAACGATCCTCTCATCTCCAGTACCGTATTTTTCCCCTGTACAGGAAAAAATGAACAAGAGCAATATGATGAAAAGGTTCAACCCTGGCATTTTCAGAGGTTTAAAATTTCAGTCCATACTTTTTCGCTCACCGGAATCCCCTCTTTCCGGTTCAACTCGCGTATGAAAAGGGTTTTTTCACCCGGATAATAGATCTTATCACCCTCACGGAAACCGGGGACATTCTTTGTAAAGGAAATGATCTCTCCGATCAGCCTGTCCTTTTCATTTTCCGGCAGAAACCCAGGCTGAATGGCTATAAAGACCTGTGAAAGTCCGTATTCTTCCTCCCTGCCTTCGATTCGGGAGGCGCTGTCGCCACCGGAAACCAGGGTTGCAAGGATATCAAGGACAAAGGAGAGGGCACTGCCTTTCCAGAATCCGATCGGAATCGTCTTTTCATTTTTTAATATAATCTCCGGATCGTGCGTAAGGTTCCCGAGATCATCAAATCCTCCAGGGAATGGAAGTTCCTGATGCCGCATGGCATATTCCTGAATTTTACCAAATGAATACTGGGACATCGCCATATCGAGTACGATATGACCTTTTTCCCGGGGTATGGCAATGACCAGCGGATTATTGCCGATCCTTTTTTCAGCCCCTCCCCAGGGAACCATATTGGGTTTGGTATTGGTAAAACATATGCCTATTTTTCCCTTTTCCGCCGCCAGCCAGCCATAGGTCCCACCCCTCATCCAGTGATTCGTATTGTTCAATCCCACACAGCCGATCCCTGATTCTCCGGCGATCTCCACCGCCCTTTCCATCATGCGGAGGGCATTCAGGATTCCCGGTCCACCGTTGCCGTTCCATTGTTCCACCGATCCTGATGAATTCAGCAGCTCCGGTTCTTCGTCAATTTGTACAATTCCCATTTTCACCGTCTGAATAAAACGTGCGAAACGGTTAACGCCATGAGAGTAAACACCATCCAGGCTTGACCCGGCAAATATCCCGGAAAGCAGATCCGCCTTTTGCCGGGTGAAACCATATTCAATCAATATGCTGTTCAGTTGACTTTTAAGCCTCTCAAAGGAAATGAGAATCTTGTTATCAGGCATCATAGGATGTCTTCAGAATTTAATCGATATATACATCACCGGGTGAGGTGGCATTCAGTTCAATGAGAAATTCGGCGATTTTCCGGATTGCCGAATCAAGGTATCTTTTTCCTTTTTCAGGCGTGGCTTTAGCCGGATTGCCAATCCCGGTATCCTTTGTCACCGCTGTCCATTCCCTGGGCGCCCAGAGCCAGCCTTCATCCCTCCCCTTGAATTTCAGTTTCCGGCTTTTTCCATCACCTGCTTTTTCCAGGGGAAGCAGCCATTCCGGCACGATGTTCATCATGATGCTCGTTTCCATTTCACCGGCATGATCACCTGTATCCTCAAAATACTTATCCCAGTTTTTATCCGCCTGGAACCAGTTCAATGAACAGATAAAAAAATCAGGAAAATCGGCTTTGATTTCACGGATCATCTGACGGAAATCATTTCCCCCATGCCCGTTAAAAACGACGAGTTTCCGGATTCCCTGGCCATACAGGGCATCCACCACATCCCGGAGGACAAAAGCCTGGGTGGAAGGGCTCATATTGATGGTCAGCTTAATATCGAGTTGCTGGGTATTCACGCCGAATGGAATATTGGGAAGCACCACCACTTTCACGCCTTTTTCCCATGCAAGCCGGGCAGCCTCTGCAGCGATATATTCATTCTGTATGTTGTCGGTTCCATAGGGCATGTGATAATTATGGGCTTCCGTAGCCCCCCAGGGTAAAACAGCGATCTCATAATCAGTTGATCCAACCATTTCCCAGTTGATCTCGTTCAGGATATAAGGTCTAATGCTCATTTTTCATTAATTTATCAGCAACATTTAATTTTTTCAAAAATCCTCTTACCGTTTTGATGGCTATATTGGAAATGCCTGATTCCCACTGATGATCGCCTGCCACCACCACAATCCGGTCATCCTGGCGTACATCCCAATTTTTCAGCAGGATGTTTATTGCCGGAAGCACAAAATCAAGGTTTCTATCTGTCAGATCCTGGTAATTGGGATAAACGCCATAGGAAAGTGCAAGTTCCCTCATTACCCGTTTTTTATAACACTGAGCAAATATAATGTTCCGCCCCCGATAAGCTGCCATGGCCCTGATCGAACGTCCATCCATGGTGTCACAGATAATCGCCTTTGCATTCAGTTCAACGGATGCTTTTACTGCTGCGATCGTCAGTAAAGCAGTTACATCGCTGTTCAGGACTACCTGTGGTAATTCTATGATGGAAGGTTTTATCTTTTCCGTCTCAATGGCAATCTCACTCATGGTCCTGACCGATTCCACCGGATAATCTCCATAAGCCGTTTCACCGCTCAGCATGATCGCATCGGTACCATCGTAGATGGCATTGGCTACATCGCTGATCTCTGCACGGGTTGGCCTTGGATTCCTGATCATGGAATGAAGCATCTGCGTGGCGATGATTACCGGTTTCCGCCGCCGCATACATTTCTCGATCAGTTGTTTCTGTATGCCCGGTATTTTTTCCTGGGGGATCTCCACGGCAAGGTCTCCCCTTGCCACCATGATACCATAGGCATAATCAAGGATCTCATCAATGTTATCAACGCCCTGCTGGTTTTCAATTTTGGCGATGATTTTGATCTGACTTTTCTTTTCGTCAAGGATCTCCTGGATGGCCAGCACATCCTTCTTACTTCTGACAAAGGAATGGGCAATAAAATCAAGATCATGTTCAATAGCGAACACGATGAAATCCCTGTCCTTTTCACTGAGGGAAGGCAAAGTGACATGCACTGAAGGAATGTTCACACTTTTTCTGCCTTCGATGACGCCTTGATTTTTCACTTCACAGATCAGGTGATCGTTTTCCTTCTGAAGAACAACCAATTCAACACTCCCGTCATCGATCAGGATCCGGCTTCCGGCAGGAACATCCTGAACAAAGTTTTTATAATTCACATTGAGGCAGGAAGCGGTGGTGTTACTATCTGGATCGCCCTTTAATTTGATCCGGTCACCAAATGTGACGTGGATCGGTCCATCCGACGAAGTTGTCCGGATCTCTGGTCCCTTGGTATCAATCAAAATAGCAATACTGTCAGAAACCGCCCTAACATCCTTGATCACCTTCATGGCTGAGTTGAAATCCATATGGGCAGTATTCAACCTGACAACATTCAGACCATTGTCCCTCAGCTTATGGATGAGATCAACATCACATTTTTTGTCTGAGATGGTCGCGACGATCTTTGTTTTTTTTCGCATGGAATGAAATGGGACTATTTGAAAAATCTTTTCATTTGGCCATAAAGATATGCATTTTGGTATTTCATGACCATGATTTCGAATCAATTCCTTGTGACATTATATTATTAATAATTTATTTCTAATTTGAGATTGCTTCGGGAATAAGCTTATGCATGATTAATAAATTTTTCAGACTGAAAGAAAAAAATACTTCCATAAAAAAGGAGGTTATCGGCGGTATCACCACATTTCTGACCATGGCATATATCATCTTCCTCCATCCGAATATGCTGGCTGAGACGGGGATGGATAAACAGGCCCTCATCACGGTAACCTGCCTGGCTTCCTTTGCCGGAACGTTAATTGTAGCCCTCCTGGCCAATGTCCCTTTCGCGATGGCACCCGGACTGGGACTGAACAGCTTTTTTACCTATTCAATTGTTCTCGGCATGGGAATTGCTTGGCCTGTCGCACTGGGAGTCGTTTTTGTTTCCGGTATCCTGTTTCTGCTGCTGACCATCCTCGGGTTCCGCGAAAAGCTGGCGGATGCAATCCCGGAATCACTGAAGCTGGCCGTTCCGGCCGGGATCGGTTTACTGATCGCATTTATCGGCTTTCAGAATATGGGACTGGTGATCAGGGGTGAAAATACTTTTTTAAAACTTGGCATGCTGACCGGAACGGTATTGATCAGTTTATGCGGATTACTGCTCATCGTATTTTTCGAATTCCGGAAAATCAGGGGAAGTATTCTTCTGGGAATCCTGTTCATTGTGGCAGTTGCCATGGTTCTGGGAAATATTCAGCCACCGGGAATCTATCTCTCTGCCCCGCCTTCCATTCAGCCGATTGCCTTTCAACTGGATATCGGGCAGGCATTGAGCCTCAGCCTGGCAGGTGTGATCTTTTCCTTCCTCTACGTTGACCTGTTTGACTCGATCGGGACCATCATCGGTTGCGCTTATGAAGCGGATATGATCGATAAAAAAGGGAAAATTCCGAAATTAAAAAGGATCCTTTCTGCTGATGCCATTGCCACTCTCCTTGGATCATTATTGGGCACCTCTACGGTTACCACGTATGTGGAATCGGCTTCAGGAATTGCCGCCGGAGCACGAACGGGATTTGCCAGCATGATCACGGCTTTCCTGTTCCTTCTGGCTTTATTTTTTGCCCCGGTGATCGGAATTGTTCCGGCATATGCCACGGCACCTGCCCTTGTGATTGTGGGTTTCTACATGTTCAAGAATATAATCAACATAAATTTCAATTCCCTGAAGGAAGGGATCCCTGTCTTTCTGACCATCCTGCTGATGCCGTTTACAAGCAGCATCAGTACGGGACTGGCCTTTGGATTCCTCAGCCATGTGGTCCTGGAAATCCTTTCAGGCAATTATAGGAAGATATCTCCTGTTTTATGGCTTATCGCCCTTTTATCTGGCGCCAATCTGGTCATTGACCTTTTCCGGTAATCATTCACCTGCAAACCAGACTGTCATTTTATTTTCACCCCGGTTTGACCATAAATAATAAGGTATGGCCCTGATTTCAAGGTCCCCTGATGTGAACCGGATCTCCTGGATACCTTCAAAATTTTCACTTTCTACCGCTTCCGGAGTATCTTCCGCGGTAATCTTCAGCCTGTCAATGATTTCCCCGTTATCTGCCTCCTCAAAACAATATACAAGCGGCCCCCTCTGCAACGCAATTTGCCCTGCATTTTCTTTTACTTCCGGATGAGCCCTGATTTTCTGGATCTCCATGGGGAGAAAGAGTTCGATGTTTTCCTCCTTTTTCCCGTTCAGCCCAATAAATACATATCCCTGATTGACATCCGGTGAAATTTTTTGTCCGTTGACCAGAATTTCGGGCTGGTTCCCAACAGGATTATTTACCACGTAGAGGTCGCCCGGCACAGGCCGGTTCACTGCCCAGCCCGGGATACGCAACGCCAGGACAAGATCGTTCCTTTTCCTTTGTTCAATATGTAAAAAAACCTTTCCGCCCCAGGGATAATCCGTAACCTGTTGGATTTCAAGATCAAGATCATCCGTCCTGATTTCAGCTGTATTGGTGGCATAAAGGTTCACATACAGGGTATCCTTTTTTACACCATAGATATATGCCGGAACTGCGGGCATGAACCTGGAAATATTGGAAGGACAACAGGCACAGGGAAACCATTCCTGCCGTGTGGCTCTGCCATAATTAAAAGCCGTATGACCATCTGAGTATAATGGATTCGGATAAAAGAACCTGTCCCCGGACTGGGAAACGCCGGATAATAATCCATTATACAATGTCCTTTCCAGGACATCATAATATTTCCCGTCACCACTGAGCAGGAACATCCGCTGATTCCAGAATACATTGGCAATGGCGGCACAGGTTTCGGCATAGGCTTCGGCATTGGGAAGTTCATAGGGTGCACCGAACGCTTCTCCGTTCCGGGAGGCGCCGATCCCGCCGGTTATGTACATTTTTGTATGAACCACATCCGACCAGATACTGTCCAGGGCAGGAAGATAGGAGAAATCCCCTGTATAGGCAGCCAGGTCAGCCATTGCTGAATAAAGGTATCCTGCCCTTACCGCATGCCCCACAGCTTTCCGTTGATCCCTGACCGGCATATGATCCTGGTGGTATTCCCCCCACAATTCACGGTTCTCCTTCAGTCCCCGCTGATCCACAAAAAATTTTGCCAGTTCAAGGTAATGTTCCTTGCCCGTGATTCTGTACAATTTGATCAGGCCGATCTCTATTTCTTCATGGCCGGGTACGGCGATACTTTTATCCGGCCCGAAGGTCTGAGCCACCAGATCCGCATTTTTCAACGCGATATCCAGCAGCGACTTTTTTCCGGTGGCATAATAATGGGCGGCTGCCGCCTCGTAGAGATGTCCCACATTATACAATTCATGACCATGCATGAGGGAAGTCCATCTTTCGCGTTCGCCCCACCAGTCATCGCCCGGTTTTCCGGGATCGATGATCCTCCAGGTCTGCAGGTATCCATCGTCTTCCTGCGCAGCCCCGATATAAAATACCACACTATCCAGGAACATATCAAGCGAAGGGTCGTATTCCTGTTCCAGCACATAGGATGCCCCTTCGATGAGTTTATAGACATCAGAATCATCAAACGGAAAAACGGAGGAAAAAGAACCTTCCTTTAATCCGGCTGCGATTTTAAAATTATCGATACGGCCGGTTTCTTCACACATCTTGAAGCCGAATGGCACCGTCACATGCCTGTTTATATCGATTCTGGGTTTCCAGAAGTTGTCTTTCAGGGCAACCTGGCTGGATGGGACGGGTTGAATGGGATAATTCATTCCGGTTTGTTCACTAATACTGCACGAAAAGCAGATACCGGTAAAAAAGATCAATGCAGTCTTCAGGGTGTTTCTTTTCGTTGAGGTTGGCATGGTTCAGAAAAAGGATCAATAAATTTCATCAAAAGGATAAAGTCTGTTCATAAAATAAATATAAGATATCATGAAAAATACCCGGCTGAGTAAAAAATCCCGGAAACAGACAAAAGGGTGTCGATGGCGGTAACCATGACACCCTTTCCAATAAAACCCGTTAAAAACTCAATGTGCCGAAAATTTAAGAACTTTCGGTTTTACAAGATTCTCAAAATCCCTGTAATGCATTCTGATAAGTTCTGAATGATTGCCAGCGTTGAAAGCAATTTCATCATTTTCCATAAGGGTCTGAGCGACAAAAACATCAAGGCCATATAAATTGCCAAAAGGAGGCATGGCTCCGGTCTCACAATCATCGAAAAGTTCCTTGAATTCCGATTCATGTGCCAGTACGACATCTTCATTTCCTGTAATTTCCTTCAGTAAATGAAAATCCACGTGGTAATTGGCCGGTAATACAGCCATCGCCATTTTGCCGTTGATCTTGATGATCACAGTTTTAGCCATCTCCCTGCCCTTTATATGGGCTGAAGCAGCTACCTGCTGTGCAGTAAAAGCCTGTGAATGTGTGATCGTGATATACTTCACATTATGATCATCAAGGTATTCTATTAGTTTTTTGCATGCCATAGACTATGAATTTCATGTAATCAATAATCGGTAAATAACATTTCATCCTTGAAATGCAGTGAACAACTGCCCAGTCAGGACAGCCATGATTGACAGAGCCCTTTTCGCCGGAGCCCTGTTTCATGGATAATCTAATAAAAATTTTTATTTATTCCTCGTGGGGCCGGGGATTTTATCAGGGTTATCCCCGGGTTTTTGAAAACAAATTCTATACCTTGTATGGTTTCCTGTATTTTTTCGTCAGCCAGGAATTTGCCTCTTTATTGTCAAAAATTTCCTTTACAGGATCCCATTTGAGTGGTTTGTTCATTTTATAGGCAATGTTCCCGATATTACAAACTGTGGCTGTCCTGTGCCCTGTCTCAACATCACAGACAGGCATTTCCCGCGACAGAATGCAATCGATCCAGTTTTTATAATGGTTATCGCTCTTATATAACTGTATTCCGCCCGAAGGTATCTCAGCAGAAAGTATATTTTCCGGCTCTGCTTCAAGGAATTCACGGGAAATCCTAATCGTTCCCTTTGTACCTATAAATTCAACGGCATAACCTCTGCCAAAATCCTCATGCACCATTTCCACCCCGTTGCTGTAGATATACCTGAGTCCTCTCACAGCCCCGGCCGTTGCCGGAGGGATTAATTCGACCGGCCCCGATTCATCCATGCCAAGTCCCCATTGGGCGATGTCAAACATATGGGCTCCCCAATCCGTTACTCCTCCTCCTCCATATTCCCAGTATTTGCGCCAATTCGGCCAGCCGTCGTAGGAAATGGGGGGTGAAAGAATGGAATTATAGGGTCTTTCCTGTGCAGGTCCAAGCCACATATTCCAGTCAAGGTGGGCCGGCTGATCCTCCCCTGGAAGGTCGCAGCGAATTGCCGGATCACCTACATTCACTTTAATGGTCCTGATATCACCCGCATATCCGTTTCTTACCAGTTCGCATGCCCTTCTGAAATCTTTCCATGACCGTTGCATACTTCCTGTCTGAAAGACCCTTTTTTTCTTCCGGGTGGCTTCCACCATTTTTCTGCCTTCGAAAACGGTATGGGCCATGGGTTTTTCACAGTAAACATCCTTACCTTCATTCATGGCATCGATTGCGATCCGGGCATGCCAGTGGTCCGGCGTCGCTACGATAACCGCATCGATATCCTCGCGTCCGATCAGCTCATGATAATCGCCGTATATATCCATTCCGCTATATCCGGGCTTGCCGGTCCTTTCTGCATATTTTTCATTTATCCATTGGGCATATGCTTCCCTTTTCTGCTGATCAACATCGGCATTGGCGATGATCCTGACATTTTCCAGGGGAATATATCCGCCGGAAAGTCCCCGGCTTTGTTTGCCTGTGCCGATGAATCCGATGGTTATCTGATCGCTTGGCGGAACATATCCCCGGCCACCCAATACCATCCTGGGGACAAGGGTAAAGACCGCCAGTTTCGATGTAGTTTTAAGAAATTTTCTTCTGGAAGTATTATTCTGGATTTTTTTCATGATAAAAAATATTTCTGATAGAAAAATAGTAATAATTCATAAACATCATCATTCCCCGGTTAAATTGCAACGAAAAAATTCCAGTATCTCTTTCTGATCCTGATTTTTTTATATTTTCAGGAAATGAATCATCCAGAGCATATGAAAAACGAACATAATTTATCGATAGACAGAAGAAATTTTATTAAAAATGCTTCCATGGGGTTCCTTGGCCTCGCCCTTGCTTCAGGTTCTGCCGCCTGTCGGGAACGGCCAGGCAGATCCGGCAAAAAAACAGGGGTGGCCCTTGTTGGACTGGGATATTACAGCAGGGATCTGCTGGGGCCTGCATTGCTTGAAACGAAGGAGACGTATTTGGCAGGAATTGTAACGGGCACTCCGGATAAGGAAAAGATCTGGGCAGAAAAATACAACATCCCCGGGAAAAATATTTACAATTACGACAATTTCGATGATCTCAAAAATAATGGGGACATTGAAATAATCTACATCGTGCTGCCTAATTCCATGCATATGGAATTTACGATAAGGGCAGCAGAAGCCGGCAAGCATGTGATCTGTGAAAAACCCATGGCCATGAATGCGCAGGAATGCCGGGATATGATCGATGCCTGCAACAGAAACAATGTCAGGCTTTCCATTGGATACAGGATGCATTTTGAACCCAATACCCAGGAAATCATCAGGATGCGTCGGGAGGAAGATTTCGGAAAGGTTTTACAGGTTACAGGCGGAGCCGGATTTTATATGCCGGAATCCATGTATGATAACTGGAGGATGAAAGATTCCATGGGTGGGGGCGCCATGATGGATATGGGTGTTTATCCCCTGAATGCTGCCAGATACATTACAGGTTTGGAACCGGTTTCTGTCACTGCCCAGCAGTTCAAGACCCGGCCGGAGGTGTTTACCGGGGTGGATGAAATTGCTTCCTTCCAGCTCGATTTTCCTGACCGCTCTGTTGCCAACCTGATCACAGGATTCCACGCCAACTTCGGACATATACGTGCCACAGCCCAAAAAGGCTGGTTCGGTCTTGAACCCTTCCAGGCTTACGGCGGCATAAAGGGCATGAGTTCAAATGGGCCCATCAATTTCCCCCAGATCAACCAGCAGGCGGCACAGATGGATGAAGTGGCGGTATGTATCCGGGAGAATAAACCCATGCGTGTTCCCGGGGAGGAAGGATTGCTGGACATGATCGTGGTCGACGGGATCAGGGAATCCTGGGCCAATGGCGGGAAGCGGGTGATGATCGATAGGAATGTCAGGAACTGAGGTTTTTTTTATTTCATCGATCATTTCCCCAGCATCGGAAAAAGTTTACGGATCTCCTCGTCGGAAGGCCGACGTCCATATTCACAGATCTCGAAGGTTTCAGCGTGGGTCACTTTAGCGGCCCGGTCAGCACCGTACCATTTTGCCAATGAGCTGCGGATCCCGGGCGTTATTTCATCGCTCCAGGTCTTTGCCAGCCAATCAAGTCGTTCCTTCCCACCTTCCGGTACTTCTTCAAGTCTCCCGACAGTCCAGGGCAGCCAGTCAAAAAACTGTGATTCGTGAGCTGCCATACCGAATATTTTCTTTTCATAAACATCCGAAATATCTACGGCAATTTCCGGATTGAAAGGGTTTGGTTTCTGAAAATGATCGCGGGTGTATAAAAATACAGGGTTTTTTTCCAACGGGGGCGTATCGGAGGCCACATTGGGCACGATGACCATATAGGCGGCATCCTGAAGGACGACACCGGTGTACCGGTGGTCGGGATGGTAATCATTCGGCCTCGGGCCGATCACAACATCCGCATCCCATTCCCGGATCAGGCGGATCACCTGGTGCCGGACCTCAAGCGTTGGCAGCAGTTCACCATCGTGATTATCCAGGGTAATGTATTTTTTTATACCGTAACGTTTTCCTGCCTCGGCTGCTTCCTCCCTCCTGATCTTGGCCAATGCACCGCCGCCCATGGACTGATGACCGGCATCACCATTGGTGAGCGATACGAACATCACATTATGACCCATGCTGGCAAACTTAATGGCCGTACCTGCATCACCGTCTGGGTCATCAGGATGTGCCCCAAATACGATCACGTTTATTTTATCCCCCTGCCCGCAGGAAACGTACTGGATGCCCAGGATCAACATCATTAAAACAAGGATTCTTTTCATATTCTTTTATCGGTTATTGATTACCCAACATTGGAAATAGCATACGGATCTCTTCATCCGATGGCCTCCGGCCATATTCACAGATCTCAAAAGACTCGACGTTGGTTGCATTTATGTTTCCATACCATTTGGTGAGGGATGTTTTTTCTTCCTCAGAAATATTCCCATACCGCACTTCTGCAAGCCAATCCAGTCTTTCCTGTTCACCTTCCGGCACTTCGCCGAGTCTCCCGGCAGTCCATGGCAGCCAGTCGAAATACTGCGATTCATGCGCAGCCATGGCATATATCTTCTGTTTAAAAACATCACTGATATCAACCACAATGTCAGGTGAAAAAGGATTGGGTTTCTGAAAGCGGTCAGATGAATAAAGGAATACAGGATTTTTCTTCAGCGGCGGTGTATCGGAGGCTACATTGGGCACAATAACCATATAAGCAGCGTCCTGCAGTAAAACACCTGTATACCGGTGATCAGGATGGTAATCATTCGGCCGGGGACCGATCACCAGGTCAGCATTCCACTGACGGATGAGGCGTATTATCTTAAGCCGGTTTTCCAGGGTCGGCATCAATTCACCATCATGGTTATCCAGCGTTATGTATTTTTTAATACCGTATCGATTTCCTGCTTCGGCTGCTTCAGCCCTCCTGATCTTTGCAAGCGCACCACCTCCCATACGCTGGTGCCCGGCATCACCATTTGTCAGCGCAACAAACATCACATTGTGGCCCATCTTAGCCCAGAGAATGGCTGATCCACCGGCATCGCTGTCAGGATCGTCAGGATGTGCCCCAAATACGATCACATTCAATGGGGCCTCCTGGGCAACAACAAACCGGACTGAAAAGAAAAGACACAGGGATATTATCAAAATTTTCATACGAAATAATATTTAGAGTAGTTTAAATTTATACAAGCTGCATCAGATCTGGATTCCAGTTTACGATTTCATTCCTGTAGTAGCTGTAATTGGCCAATAAGGCAGCTCCAGCAGCCCTTAAACCATAGGTGCCATTCTCCACTATTTTTCTTTCGCCTCTCATGGCACCAAAAAAATTATAGAAATGGTCATAATCACCTCCTTTATAATCACCTGGCGGCTGATAGACAATCTCCTCGGGATGATTCATCTCACGGTCCACGGCACTGAATTTTTTATCATATTCCTGCCGGATCTGTTCCTGAACTGCATTTGTATAAGCACGCAGCGAATAGCCGGAAGGTTTCATGCCCATCCGGTTGCGTCTTACGGTAATACTGTTATATCCCACGCTCATTTCACCTTCAGAACCTATCAGCCGGAATCCTCCGCCTCCGCCATTTCCTGCCACAAAATTTATACGGAGGATGGCATTGAATGCAGGGTGAGATTCAGCTTCTGGAAAATCATACAGACACATCATTATATCGGGTACATCCCGGCCGTCCTTCCAGTACCTTAATCCGCCGGTTGAGCGTGCACGTTCCGGCCCCTTTGAATCGATCACATAATGCAATGTGGTAAAGGAATGAACAAAAAGATCACCGGCAACACCGGTTCCGTAATCCTGGTAATTTCTCCACCTGAAAAAGCGCACCGGGTCATAAGCCACTTTGGGTGCGTTTCCCAGGAAGGTATCAAAATCAATGGTTTGGGGAGAAGCATCGGGAGGGACCGGATATTGCCATGCCCCTTCTGAAGAAAAACGGTCATTAAAGATCTCAACCATGACGAGATCGCCGATTACACCCTCTCTGAAAAGTTCCCTGGCTTTTTCATTTCCCAGCGAGGAAATGCCCTGACTTCCAATCTGAAGAACAGCCTTGTTTTCTTTTTCAGTCTGGATGATATCCTGACCTTCCTCAACTTTCTGAATCATCGGTTTTTCAAGGTATACTGCTTTCCCGGCTTTCATGGCCTCAACAGCGATCCTGCGGTGCCAGTGATCCGGTGTCGCAATGATCACCGCGTCGATGTTCCTATCAGCCAATATCTCCCGGTAGTCCCTCGTAGTTACCAGTTCATTGCCATGCAATTCCCTGGCCCTTTCCAGCCGGCCGGTATAAAGATCACAGACACCAACCAATTTTACGCCGGATACTTCAATTGCAGTTGCGGTATCGCCAATACCCTGAATACCGAAACCTATGGTTGCCAGGTTGATCTTGTCGTTTGCACTGTATTTCCCGGTTCTGTATTCCCGGTGTAAAATTTCTACCCTGTTCTGCCCGGTTTTCCCAGTGACGATATTGGGGATGGTCAAAGCTCCCGTACCCAAAGCAACCTTTTCCAGAAATTTTCTTCGTGAGGATTTTCTATATATTGCCATGACTAAAAATGTTTAAAAAATTCATTTTCCAGGCAATTTAATCATTTATTGATTGATTTATCAAATTAATTTTTATTAATTCAGGGAATTTAATCCTCAAATTCCATAATGATGATTTTATCGAGAAGATCCTTCATGCTCAGGTCAGGCGGCCTCCTTGGGGCAGGCATGTGGCCATCTTTTCCCGGAAATTTAAATGATAAAATCAAGGAAGGGAAGAAAAAAAAAGTAACGGTCGGTGCACATCCCTGGATATACGCGGCTCAATTACCTGAATATGATATTACGCCTGTCCTGGAGAAGATCTTTCAGGATGTTAAATATGCACATTTTGAAGGAGTGGAATTGATGCACCACCCGCTCAGGGATGGAAAGAACGTCAATATCCTGAAAGACCTGATCGAAAAATATGACTTGCCGGTAATCGGCACCTCGTATGGTGCGGATATGTGGGACCGGAAAAGTCATCCGGATATCCTGGAGGAGATTGAAAAGATACTCACCCATTTAGCCCTTACAGGCGGAAGAACCCTGGGAATATCTGTCGGAAATACGGATGCACAGAAAACTGAAGGTCAACTGGATGCCCAGGCAGAATTGCTGATCAGGATCAGGAAAATGGCAATGGACAGGAATATTGTGGTGAATCTTCACAATCATACCTATGAAGTTGAAAACGGTATGTTCGACCTGAAAGGTACACTGAAAAGGATACCGGACATGCCCCTGGGACCCGATATCAACTGGCTTCAGCGTGCTGGCGTGGATCCGGTTGGATTTATCCTCGAATATGGTGATCAGATTGTGTTCATGCATCTTAGAGATCAGCATAAGAACGGCCAATGGGCTGAATCTCTCGGGGAGGGTGATACGGATTTTACTGCCATAGGAATAGCCCTCCGAAAAATCAGATTTAACGGCGACCTGATCGTGGAACTGGCACACGAAAATAATTTTGAACCAACCCGGCCCATCCGGGAAAGCCTCCATATGAGCCGGG
>JAGTVG010000120.1 GCA_018224645.1 Cyclobacteriaceae bacterium | reverse complement strand
GATGAGAGCATCATTTATTATCACAGTCACTGGGAACTAGCTGAGGATGAAGCCCTTGTGATCGAAGTACTTCCCCCGGTATGCGATATGTGGAATTTTCAATTAAATAATTACTGGATGGAATCTCTGGATTACAGGTATTTTAACATCAGCATCAATAAAATTTCAGCGCATTATGAAGCCGATGGATCGGTTAAGGTTTTTATTGCCCATACGGATCCGGGACATCCCAACTGGCTGAATACCTGTCATCATCGCGAAGGTACGATGTGCTGGCGCTGGTACCGGCTGGCTGAAGGAATGAAACCGTTGGAACCTGCCTGCAGGGTGATCCATATGAATTATTATTAAAGACTGATGTATAAAGAGATCCAGTCCCGAGATTATGATCGTAAACCCGCCTGGTACCGTATTCTAAACAGAACCTGGGAATCTTTATATGCCCTCGGTGCGGAAATTGATCTTTCGAGGGATAAACTGATTCGGGCTGCCAGGAGGTCAACGGGATTGAAGGATTTCGGGAAAGATTTCTGGGAAGAGCCTCTCGACCGGATGCTTGATTCCATTAAAGGGGAGGCAGAGTTGAATCCCATTGGTAAGTTTATTACAAAAAAAAGACTTGTAAACCTGCTCTCCATTCGATTGCGATCTGAATGGTGGTTTAAAAAACATCCGGAAATTCTTGATCAACCTTTATATCCGGTATATCTGATCATTGGACTGCAGCGGACCGGGACGACAAAACTGCAGCGTTTGTTATCATCCGATCCTGAAATGCGAAGCCTGAGAAGCTGGGAGGCCATAAATCCTGCGCCACTGAATAATCAAGTTACGGAATCTTCCCGGAGAATCAGGCAGGCTGAAATCAGCGAAAAGGCATTGAAAATGCTTTCTCCGAATTTTTTCGGGATACATCCGGTCGAACATCTTGAACCAGAAGAAGATATATTGCTTCTGGATGTTTCCTTTATGAGCACCACAGCCGAGGCAACGATGCATGTTCCTTCATACGCCAGCTGGCTTGAAAAAACAGATCAATCCCATGCCTATGCATATGCCGTAAAATTATTGAAATTCCTGCAGTATCAGCGTCCCGCCTCCAAGTGGGTTCTAAAATCCCCTCATCATCTCGAATTCCTTGAATTAACGGACAAACATTTAGGGGAAGTACATTATTTATGGACCCACAGGGATATCTATGAATGTGTACCCTCTTTTATCAGCATGATGATCCACAGCCGGGCTATTTTCTCCGATACAGTGGAACCTGAATCAGTCAGGGATCACTGGTTAAGGAAAGATGGTTATATACTTGGAAAGGCCATTCAATATAGAAAATCAACAAAAAAGGTAAATTCATTTACAGATATCTATTATAAAAAATTCATGGACGATCCTGTAACCACCCTCATGGAAATATACCGGTCGATCGGCCCTGTGGATCCGGATCTGGAAGCGGTATTCCGGAAACTTGCCGTCATTGATCACAGGAAAAGATATGGCAGGCATGTATATTCCATGGAAACCTTCGGAATAACCCCCGAAATGATCGATGCACATACCGGCCAGTATCAGGAATTTCTGAGGCAACTGCAGAACAGGGATTTAGAAGGAAATCATCTTTGATGGACCAGAAGCAGGGCAAATATCAAAATCCGGCCATGGCCATTCTGACTGGCATAAAAGACCTTTTCAGTCAGAAAACTAAGGCAGGCATGGTAAGGGAAGAAGACAGGCTTGACAATAAAAACATATTGGTCACAGGTGCCAATTCCGGACTGGGTTATGCCACAGCCCTGCACCTGGCAAAAAGAGGAGCTAATATTTACATGGCCTGCCGGAGCGGGATTCCAGAAAAAGGGGAAGAAATTAAAAAAATTTCCGTTTCCCGGACCATCTGGATGCTTCAGGTCGATCTTTCTGACCTGGATTCCATTGAGTCCCTTGTTAAAAAGATTACGGCGAGGAAGTTAGAATTTGATACCATCATCTGTAATGCCGCCATGGTACCAAGACAAAGCCGGGAAACAAAGCAGGGTCTCGAAGAGATGTTCACGGTCAACTATCTTGCCAAATATATGTTGATCAGAAGGCTCCTGGATAATAATTGTATCCGGACCGGTCAATCTCAAAGGTCAAGGATCATTTTCATTTCGTCCGAGAGTCACAGGAACCCTGAGGCATTTGACTGGCAGAATTTCGGCCTGTATCAGCCTTATGGCATGGGTAAAACTGTTGAACTTTACGGATACTATAAATTATTGCTCACTACCTTTGCCCGGGAATTATCACGCCGGCAGCGCCTATCCGGTGTATCGGTATTTGCCCTATGTCCCGGTCCTGTGAATACCCGGATCGCCAGGGAAGCCCCATGGGTGATTCAACCCATCCTTAAACTGATCTTTGCCATTTTTTTCAGATCCCCGATGAAGGCTGCCGAAACGGTTGTTTATTTTGCCACATCTCCAGATTTTGAAAATATATCATTTGACTATCTGCATCTTATGACGAGGAAGGAAATTGACCCTATGGCAGCGGATCCTGAAAACGGCCGGAAACTCTGGGAACTTTCCGAAAAGCTACTTGAAGGATTTCACATCAGGCTCGGTCAAAATCAGAAATCCGATATGGATTGAATGATTTGAATGGAAGGTTCTTCAGCGACAGAATTAATTGTATTCACTGACCAGTTGTATGTATCCGGAAGCGGACCGACAATAAATGTTCGCGTAGGATATACGAGGGCAGGCAATTGATTGATGTCCGTTTTTTTCAGACAATTAAGGATTTCAATCGCTTCCCCTCTGCCATCAGGACTGCTCCCCTGGTTCTGTGTTTCCGGGGGGTCTTTAAGGATGAGGGACTGGCACCTGCCATCCATCAGGGCTGCATAGGATGCGATCAATGCCATCTCCCCCTGTGCAGCAATTCCGATTTTGACCGGATCAACCCCATCCAGGTTACGCACGAATTCGAGGCACCTGGTCACATCATAAACCCGCATCGATGCGATGGTGCGTCCAGTCCAGGCGGCTGCCCGCCGCACATGCCATGCTAATTCCGGGGCCCATCCGGCTTCCCCGGTTCCCCTGGTTTCAAGAAAGGCTATATTCCAGTTTTCACCCAGTTCTGAAATGAATCCTTCCGAATCCCAGCGGCTTTCATCAGGATTTCGCAGAACGATCATAAGCGGACGGTCTTCAATACGGGGAAGGCGCCATCGTATATCCAGTTTCAGACGCCAGTCATCTTCAGAAACAAAACTATATATCTCGCTTCCGTGGTTTGCCTCGTCATCAGTCCTGAAAACCAGCCGTGGATCAAGCGGGATTTTCTCAACAGGAAATGCCTGGAAGGATTGAGTCATCAGAAATGCCTTAACCTCAGAAGTATAGGAATTGAGTTCCTCAAGGGTGGTAATTCCGGGAGGTTCGGGAATCCTGACAAAAGAATCCTGAATGAATTTTGTCATGTCATCCTCAGGAGGACCATCGACATATACTTTCAGCCTTTCGGCACCCAATTGTGCACTTTCTCTTTCATCAATGTCTTCGATATATTCCGGATTGATTTTCTTATCCATCAGGTGATGCATAAAAAAAGCGAATATCCCCTGCCTGGAAGATTTATGATAGGAATGGCCCCCCGGGGTTTGAATGAACTGAATATTTCCCGCTGCATCAAACAGCCCGTAAAAGTCTTTTAATGCATAAAAAACCTCACGCGATGATTCAATGGTATTAAGGCCGTCACGATCAGCCTGGGCAATATACAGGGGACGTGGTGCAATCAGGGCACCAATATCGTGGAAATCTCGTAAATAGGTATTGATCATCATCATGCAATCACAGTGGCCATCGACGGTTCTGGTGGCTATGTGTGATTTGATCGTACTGTTCCCGCAAACCGGGGCCACCGCATGGACGCGGGGATCTATCGCACCAATAAACCAGCTCATAGCTCCGCCGCCAGATATTCCTGTCACTCCAATTTTATTTTTATCTACCTCTGGTCTTTGAATGAGCAGGTCAACCCCCCTGATCCCGTTCCAGACCTCGACTCCCGCAGGAGTATATCCACGGCTGTACCAATTGAACCAGCCATGTGCATAACATCCCCAGTGTTCACCAGATACTTCACCGAATTGAATGGTTTCCACGATCAGGCATACGAAACCCAGTTCCGCAAATCGCCTCGCATGAGCCTGATAATGAACTTTCTGGCTTCTGGAATGACCACACTGATACAGAATGGCTGGTGCCTGTTTACGGATATTATCAGGTATGTATAAATTGGCCGGCACATAAAGTCCCGGTAAGGATTCATAATATAAATTCTCGATGCGGAAACCCTTCTGCTGGACTGTACCGGTTACCTTCACATTCAAATCAGCCCTTTTCCCAGATAAAGGCATATCCGTCAGGCTCAGCATTTCAATTAGTTCATTGTACCGCTGCGGCCGCATGTTTTCCCATTCTTCCCTGGTGTGTACATCCATCAGCGACCTGTCTGTAATTCTTCCGGCCATCCGGACAAGATGTTCCCTGATGTTATTGGATTGATCAAAATCCGGATATAACTGGACCGGCACAGGTTGACTGCCAAGTCCGGAAGTGATTAACATGCATAAAAAAACCGGTATTAAAAAACGTTTCATGACTAATTGAAATTTATATGATTTCTTTCCTTCTCAGATCATTCCGCCGGCTATTCCATCACCCCTTCCGTCGTCAGACCACCACCCGTCGTCAGACCACGAGGCGAGAGACCACCAGGCGAGAGACCACGGCGGGAGAAATTCAATACCTACACTG
>JAGTVG010000119.1 GCA_018224645.1 Cyclobacteriaceae bacterium | reverse complement strand
TGCAAAATTCAGGTAACGGGCCAATGGTCAGAAGGAATGGATCCCGTATAAATGATCCTTTGAAAATCGTTTTTTTCCTTATTCTCCTGCCGTTGTTGTTTATAATGCCTTCCAGCGGAAATGCGCAACTTACGGAAATGGGAATTGAACTCGGCGCTTTTAATTACACGGGCGACCTCCACAGGGGTTATAACTTCAAAAGCCACAGGCCTGCCGTATCCGTTTTCCTTAAATCCAATCTGACCCCATCCTTATCGATCCGGTATGGCATCTCCGGCGGCATGTTATCCGGCAATGATCAATATTCCAATGATCCCTTCAACCAGGTAAGGAATGAATCCTTTAATATTTTTCTCTTTGAAGCTTTCGGCTTATTCGAATTCAATTTTCTGGATTATCGCAGCAAGCATGCCAGGATTCACTGGACACCCTATCTGAATTTCGGGCTTGCAGCTTTTACTTTCTGGGGAAACAGGGATCAGGATGATGATTTTTTACCTGTGCAGCCCGCCATTCCCATGGGAGTCGGCATAAAGTACCAGTTGAGCAAAAAGATCGATCTTGGTTTCGAGGTGAGCGCAAGGACTACCTTATTTGATCATCTGGATGGGGTGTCCGACAGCAGGACTACATTGAAGGATTATAATTACGGTAATCAATATGATTTCGATACATATTTTTTTATAGGGATTACAATCAATTATATCTTCTATTATATCCCCTGCCCCTTTGATTATAATTGATTCTGTCGGTCAATGGCTTTATATTCTTAAAAAAATAGTTCAATTTTGCATCCTGCTAGTCCGTTAAATGGAACATCTGAAAGAAAAGATATTGAAAGGATTATTGCCCCGGCACATAGCTGTCATCATGGATGGTAATGGCCGTTGGGCAAAAAAGAAAGGTGCGATGAGGATTTTCGGACATCAGAATGCCATTAAAGCAGTTCGCGATATATCGGAAGGATGTGCTGAATTAGGGATCGAATATTTAACATTGTATGCATTTTCCACGGAAAACTGGGGAAGGCCCAGGGAAGAAATAGAAGGATTGATGCAATTACTTGTAAAGACAATTCACGGTGAGATGGATACCCTGCAGAAAAACCATATCCGGCTTGGTGCCATTGGCAACCTGGCTAACCTTCCATCCATCTGTCAGCAGGAATTAAACGATGCCATAGCAAAAACGTCATCCAATAAAGGATTGAATTTAATCCTGGCCCTGAGTTACAGCGGTCGCTGGGATATTGTTGAGGGTGTCAGAAAAGTGTTAAAAGATGTTAAATCGGGGCAAATAACACCTGATGAACTCACCATGGAAATTTTTTCAGCTTATCTTAGCACAAAAGATGTACCTGATCCAGAGCTGCTTATCAGAACCAGCGGTGAAATGCGGATCAGTAATTTTCTGCTCTGGCAAATGGCATATACTGAATTATACATCACGGATGTTTTATGGCCTGATTTCAGGAAAAATCATTTATATGAGGCATTGCATTCCTATCAGCAAAGGGAAAGGAGATTCGGGAAGCTAAGCGAACAGGTAAATTTGAAGGAATGATCAGGATATTAACCATACTCATACTTGTATTTTCATGTGGATATGCCTTTGCCCAGGTAGGGCTTAGAAAAACTACACAGGATAAAGGGCAGCCTGATGGAGATATTCAGCTTGATTACCGGAATCCGAAGATTTTTGAAATAGCCGATATTGCCGTTACCGGGGCAGAATTCCATGATTCCAATGCCATAATTTCCATAGCAGGATTAAAGGTCGGGGATAACATCAAAATTCCAGGAGATGACATCACGGGCGCCATCGAAAAAATCTGGGATCTCGGCATCATTGGAGATATCACCATCTATGTGAATAAAGTGGAGGATGAAAAGGTTTGGCTGACCATTGACCTGAAAGAAAGACCGAGGCTCACCCGGATTTCCTTCGACGGGGTTTCCAAGGCACAACAATCAGAACTCAACGATCAGATAAAACTGATCAGGGGTAAGGTTCTGACCGATGTCACCATCAAAAACACCGAACTCTCCATCAAGAAATATTTCGTAGAAAAAGGATTCCTGAATACAAAGGTGAATATAATCCAGCGGGAAGATTCACTCGTCGCCAATGGAATGGAGATCATTGTCCAGGTAGATAAAAAGCAGAAGGTTAAGATCGGGGAGCTTATTTTTCATGGAAATGAACAGTTTGACGATGATAAACTGGGCAATAAAATGAAAAAAACCAATGAACATCTTCGTTTTTATCTGTTCAGGGATATCGCCGGAATGGTTAGGAATACCAACGGTAAAAAATTGAAAAATTTCCTTTTTAAAACGAAAGAAACTTCCCTGAAGGACATTGAAACCTATTTAAGTGAAAATATCAAGTTGAATTTTTTCCGTGCTTCCAAGTTTATCAGGGAAGAATATGAAAATGATCAAAAGAGCCTGATCACCTTCTACAATGGCAGGGGTTACCGGGATGCCAGGATTCTGGGGGATACCATTTACAATGTAAGCCCGAACAAGATCAATGTGGAAATCACCATGGAGGAAGGGATCAGGTATTACTTCAGGGATATCAATTGGGTTGGCAATTTTATTTACGATGAAAATATCCTCAACCGGGTGCTCGGTGTACAAAAGGGCGATATCTATGACATGGAACTGATCAATAAAAAGCTCACCTTCAACCCCAATGGAACGGATATCAGCGCCCTGTATATGGATAACGGCTACCTGGCTTATACCTGTGTACCTGTCGAAACAGAAATTGACGGTGATTCCATCGATGTTGAAATGAGGATCAATGAAGGCAGGCAGTTCGATATCAATAAAGTGATTGTTACCGGGAATGACAGGACCAGCGATCATGTGATTTACAGGGAGATCCGTACCCTCCCGGGTCAGAAGTTCAGCCGTGCCGATCTGATCCGGACGCAACGGGAACTTTCCCAGTTAGGCTATTTCGATCCTGAACAGATCGGGATCAATCCAATGCCAAATTTCCAGAACGGAACAGTCGATATTGAATATTCACTTGTCGAGCGGCCGAGTGACCAGATCGAATTATCCGGAGGCTGGGGAGGATATTATGGATTCGTCGGTACCCTGGGCCTTGTTTTCAATAATTTCTCGCTTAAAAACATCACAAATTTTGAAAAGTGGAGGCCTCTTCCGGTCGGGGACGGACAACGTCTGCAGCTCAGGGTGCAAGCCAATGGTCAGGCTTTCCAGAGTTATTCATTTTCTTTTACCGAACCATGGCTGGGAGGAAGGAAACCCAATGCATTTACGGTTTCGCTGCAACATTCCGCCCAGCGCACGAATATATTCGGTTCATCAGAATTCCAGGGCTGGCTGAAATTATCGGGTATTTCTCTGAGTCTGATGAGAAGGATCCGCTGGCCGGATGACTATTTTACACTGAGCAATTCCCTCAGTTATTTCATCTATGATCTTAACAATTATGGGTTCCGGCTGGGATTCTCGACCGGTGTGGCAAATAACTTCACGTTCAATACCACCATTGCACGGAACAGTGTGGATGCCCCCATGTATCCCAGGTATGGATCCAGCATCTCCCTGAGTGTGAGTTTAACCCCTCCCTATTCACTCTGGAACGACATTGATTATGAAACTGCGGATAATGCCACCAAATATAAATGGGTAGAATATCATAAATGGATGTTTGACGCCGCCTTCTATCAAAAGTTGGCAGGAAATTTGGTAGCAAGTACCAGGGTACATTTCGGTTATATCGGAAACTATGGTGTTCCGGTAGGTCCTTTTGAAAGATTTATCATGGGGGGTAGCGGACTGGCGGGGAATATGAACTTTTTGCTGGGTACGGATATCATTGCGCTACGGGGATATGAAGACCAGGAAGTAACTCCGGTTGACAGGTCAGGGATTCAGGGAGGCATTGTTTATAATAAGTTCGTATTTGAATTGAGATATCCGATATCGCTTAATCCATCAGCCACCATTTATGTGCTGGGATTTGGCGAAGCAGGTGGAAACTGGAACGATTATGCGGAATTTAACCCGTATAAATTATACAGGGCAGCAGGCCTCGGAGCAAGGATATTCATGCCTGCCTTCGGTCTGCTGGGGATTGACTGGGCATATGGTTTCGACCGGTTGCCCGGACAACGGGATGTGAGCGGATCGCAGTTCCACTTTACGATAGGTCAGCAGTTCAGATAAAAGTAACTGGATATGAAGAACTTTATCTTATGTACTTTCTTTCTTTTTGCAGGTATAAGCCAGGCTTTTTCCCAGAAGTGGGGGTATGTGGATACGGAATATATCCTGGGTAAAATTCCTGAATATAAAGAAGCTCAGGATGAAATTAATACTTTATCTTTGAGCTGGCAACAGGAAATTGCCAATATGTACAAGGATATTGAGGGAATGTACAATAAACTTCAGGCGGAGGAAGTGCTGCTGACCAAGGAAATGCGGGATGAACGGATGGCTGAAATCAAGGCCAGGGAAGAGGAAGTAAAAGAATATCATAAGAAAGTTTTCGGATTCGAAGGATTGTTCTTCCTCAAAAAAAAGGAATTGATCAAACCGGTCCAGGACCGGGTATTTGAGGCAGTCGAAAAAGTAGCAAAAGATAACCGGCTTCAGATGGTTTTTGATAAATCGGGT
>JAGTVG010000118.1 GCA_018224645.1 Cyclobacteriaceae bacterium | reverse complement strand
ATCAACGCGGTAAAATTTTCCTTGTCTTCCGGGATATATGGATTACCCGCTCCCCGCAAGCCGGGGTATTCCCAGTCTATGTCAAGGCCATCGAGATCATATTGTTCCATAAACTTTATTGAACTATCAACGAATTTTTTCCTGTTACCGGGGGAAGCCGCCATGTCGGAGAAACCACTGGATCCTCCCCATCCACCGCAGGCAATCATCACTTTAAGATGCGGATGGTTCCTTTTCTGGTCGGCCAGCAAGGATAATTTTGAAGAGGATTCCTCATGTTTAAATTTCATTTCATTGTCGATCACTTCCGTAATGGAAAAGATGATATGGGTTAACTGATCAAGCGGCAGTTCTTCAGGATGATAATTATCCCGCGGGGCAACATAATAGGCCATGATGGCCAATGGATACGGTTCCTCAGCCACGGGTGGTTTTGAACAAAAAATGAAAATCGAGGGAATTATTGCGAAAATCATGTATTGTCTTTTTTTCATGTTTGAAATCAAGTTAATCATGGAATAAAACATTGGAAAAATAGCATTTCATCCGGGACCATGTAAAAATTTCGACAGATATTTTTTCAGATCAACAGGTAAAGTCATGGACCCTGTTCATGAGGATTAAATATACATAATACTTACCAGAGAATACAAATATCAAGCTGTTTATGGCCATTTTACCCATTTAAAAAAAGGGGATGATGAAGGGATTTTATGAATTGAACTGGATTTTAAGGTGATAATCATTGCTGGAATCAGCCGGATTACGGGATTTGATGAATCGGACCGGATTTTTTATGTGAATAATCATTACTGGATTCAGCCGGATCCAGAGGACCTGATAGGATGATCACGCGTCTTCATGAATTATATCCTTTGATAATCATTCATTTTTGAATATGTTTGATTTTAAGTGTAATTTGGTATAACCATTGATCAGAATGGTTTTTTTTTGGCTGGAAGCATTTATCAATTTTTAATTTTACGACAAACTATGATGAAATCAGAGATAAAATTACCGCAGGAATGGCCGGGGATCCATTATATTGGAGAAGAAGAAATCAGCGCGGTAACGAATGTATTGAAGAATCAATCCCCATTCAGGTTTTATGGACCAAAGCCCACTTTTGAAGCCAGGAAATTTGAAGAGGAGTTTGCGCGGTTTATCGGGGTAAAATATTGCCTGAGCGTATCCAATGGAACCACAGCCCTGCAGGTGGCTTTATCAGCCCTGGAAGTAGGCCCCGGTGATGAGGTGATCATCCCCGGATATTTCTGGGTTTCAACG
Source organism: Cyclobacteriaceae bacterium (assembly GCA_018224645.1). Lineage (GTDB taxonomy): Bacteria > Bacteroidota > Bacteroidia > Cytophagales > Cyclobacteriaceae > JAGTVG01. The sequence goes on along the minus strand of JAGTVG010000118.1, from coordinate 5,993 downwards.
GCAGGGGCGGTAGTCAGGCTCGGGGCTATTCCTGTACTTGCAGATGTGGATGATTCCATCAGCATGGATCCGGCAGACCTGGAAAAAAAGATATCCTCCAGAACAAAGGCCGTCATTGTGGTTCATATGGGCGGGGTGATCGGACAGATCGATAAGATCATGGAAATATGCAGGGCAAAAAAGATACCAGTCCTCGAAGATTGTGCTCAGGCAGCCGGGACTTCCCAGTTCGGAAGCATGGCTGGTTCCTTTGGCGATATGTCCATATTTTCTTTCCAGATCAATAAGAACATGACCTGTGGTGAGGGGGGAGCCGTTTTAACGAATGATACATCTTTATATGAAAGGTCTTTTGGAATTCATGATACCGGATATATAAAGGATGAGCATGGAAGTTTTGTCCTGGACAGGCCGGAACTGCAGCTCTGGGGGATAGGTTGCCGGATCAGTGACCTGGCAGCAGCCATGGCCAGGGTTCAATTGCAGAAATTACCTACCATCGTACAGCGGATGAGGGAATTCAAGCATGAACTGGTTGCGATAATATCGGAATATGATGGCATCAGGCCGGTTACCGTTGCCGATCCGTCCGGCGAATCAGGTGGATTCCTCAAAATGATGTTTAAGGACAGGGAGACCTCCTGGAAGTTCAAAAAAAAGCTGCTGGAAAACGGGATTCACGTGGCTGATAAAGGCTTTTATCCCATCCATATGGAAGAATGGGGTTTGCATATTTATTATAATCTACCATCCCTGGTACATAAAAGACCATCCATGGGATCAAGATCGGTGTGGGAATTGACAGAAAACAGCTTTGCCAGGGATTATACCTACGAAAAAGGCACCTTACCCCAACTTGATGCGCTTATTGAAAAAACGGTGCTGTTCTGTGTTGCCTCTAACCTGAAGGATGGACATAAATCCGTGATTAGGCAGGCCTTTATAAAAAGCTGTGATCAGCTGCTTGGGAAAAAATGACTTTTTAAACTGGAAGGATATGATGTACAACTGGAATAACAGGTTTATCTTAACCGTTCTCGTAATTTTTACGATGAAGGTTTCACTGTCTGCCCAGCAGACCTATGGCGATCCACAGGCCTCCAGGCAGGTGAGTGATTTCAGATGGCCGGAAGGCAGAAAAATGGCCATTAGCCTGACTTTTGATGATGCCCGGCCAAGTCAGGTAGATACCGGGGTGCCCATATTGAATAAATATGGCGTAAATGCCACCTTTTATGTATCACCGGAATGGATGCAGGAAAGGCTGGAAGCCTGGAAAGCTGCCCTTGAAGACGGCCACGAAATTGGCAACCATACACTCACCCATCCCTGTACGGGTAATTTTCCCTGGGCAAAAGAAAAGGCGCTTGAATCTTTCACGCTAAGGGACATTGCACAGGAAATGGAAGAGGCTAACCAGGTGATCATGGATAAATTAGGCATTTATCCTGTCTCGTTTGCCTATCCCTGCGGACAGAAATTTGTTGGAAGGGGAAGCTCCCTGCAGAGTTATATACCGCTGGTAAATGATATTTTTATCAGCGGCAGGGGATGGCTTGATGAAGGACCCAATGACCCGGTATATTGTGACCTGGCCCAGCTGACCGGGATGGAATCAGATAATAAAAGTTTCGACCAGGTAAGAACCATGATCGAACAGGCAACAGCAAATGGTTCCTGGCTGATATTGGCGGGGCATGAGATAGGAGAGGCAGCCTTCCAGACAACACTTGCTGCTACCCTGGAAGAAATATGCAGGTATGCCTCAGATCCATCCAATGGAATTTGGATCGCCCCGGTGGGAACCATTGCCGCCTACGTACGGGATCATCCGGCACGTCAATCCCTTAAAATGCCTGAAGTATACCTGGATCCATCTGCTCCCATCGATTCAAGGGTGGAAGATCTTCTATCCAGGATGACACTTGAGGAAAAGATCGGCCAGCTGAATATGCCTGTGGTTTATTCAGCTGAACTGGGGGAAAATGTGGATGAAAAAATGGAGGGTGTGAAATCCTTCACCAGGGGAGGATTTGCTGAGGGAGTAGGACCAGGAGGCGGTTTTTTCACCCTCCCCAATAATATCCTTCACGAAGGTCCTGGACAGCAGGCCCGTTTCATGAATGAATTACAGAAGATCGCTCTTGAAAATACACGGTTAAAAATACCGCTCCTCCAGGTGGAAGAAGGTACCCACGGGCTGATGTGTTCCGGGGCTACCATCTTTCCGGAAGGGCATGCCCTGGGGAGTTCATGGAATACGGATCTGATCAACGATGTCTATACCATTGCTGCCCGTGAAGCCAGGTCGATCGGCATTCATGAATTGTTTACGCTGGTCATTGAACCGGACCGTGATCCCCGGCTGGGAAGAAATATAGAAGGATACAGTGAAGACCCTTATCTCTGTTCCCGGTATGCAGAAACGATAGTCAATGCGGTCCAGGGGGATGATATTTCTGCCAGCGACAAAGTGGTGGCAGGCTTATGTCATTATCCGGGTCAGAGCGAACCGGTGAGTGGCCTGGAAAGGGGCGCCATGGAAATTTCGGAACGAATACTCCGGGAGATTTATCTGCCTCCCTGGGAAGCAGGCATACGGAAAGCAGGTGCCCTGGGTGTAATGGCCACCTATCCGGCCATCGACGGTGTGCCGGTACATAGCAGCTATGAGATATTAACAGAACTTTTGCGATATGAACTTGGCTTTGAAGGCCTGGTACTCAGCGAAGGGAACGGAGTAAATACACTTATTTATACGGGAATGGCATCTGATGAAAAAGAAGCCGGAGCCCAGGCTGCCATGGCCGGCATGGACGTGAGTATTTCCTTTGGACAGGGATATCTTACGGAAATGTTTGAGAATGTAAAGGAAGGGGTGGTTCCTGAGTCAGTCATTGACCGGTCTGTCAGAAGGGTACTGAGGACAAAATTTAAACTGGGTTTATTTGAGAATCCTTTCGTTAATCCTGAACAGGCGGAAAATATTGTCCATCGGCCCGATCATCAGCAGGTAGCCCTGCAGGCTGCACGGGAAGGGATCGTCCTGTTGAAAAATGAGAATAATTTGCTTCCCCTGAAAAAGAATATTGGTTCAGTGGCGGTCATTGGTCCCAATGCCGATGATGCAAAGAATCAACTGGGAGATTATACTTCCGAAACGGTACTGCAGGAGGTGACCACCGTATTAAAAGGAATTGAAGATAAACTGGGAAAAACAACACGCGTTCAGTATGTAAAAGGATGTAATGTGGTGGGGGATGACCTGAATGAGATCAAAAAGGCAGTTGCAGCGGCAAAAAAATCTGATGTCGCCATTGTGGTACTTGGCGAAAATGAATGGCAGTCACCCGGGAGAAAAGGAACTACCGGTGAAGGATATGATGTGGCGACGCTTGAACTGACCGGATTACAGCAGGAACTTGTTCAGGCTGTTTACGCAACAGGAACCCCGGTAATTGTGGTGCTGATCAATGGCCGCCCTCTTGCCACACCCTGGATTGCGGAAAATATTCCTGCAGTGCTGGAAGCCTGGTGTCCCGGGGAAAAAGGAGGGGAAGCAATCGCAGATATTCTTGTTGGTGATTATAATCCCAATGGTAAATTGCCCGCCACCATACCCAGGCATGCTGGACAGCTTCCCGTTTATTATAACTATAAACCTTCCAAATCATACTGGCTTGAAGAAGGATGGGGGAATTCCTATGCGGACCTTAATTATAAACCCCTCTGGGAGTTTGGCCACGGCCTGAGCTTTACGGAATATGAATATTCGGACCTGACGATATTCCCTGAACAAACCGTCCGCCATGGGAACATCCAGGTAACCATGAAGGTACGGAATACGGGTGGGATTGCGGGAGCGGAAATTGTACAACTTTATATACGGGATGTCAAAAGTACGGTAGTCAGGCCGGTAAAGGAACTGAAGGGCTTCAGGAAAGTATGGCTGAATCCCGGCGAGGAAAAATCGGTCAGTTTTATGCTCACCCCGGATGACCTGTCCATGTATGATCGCAATATGAATAAAGTGGTTGAACCGGGAATGTTCCGGGTAATGGTTGGCAGTTCGTCGGAAAAGATTCATCTCGAGGGTGAATTTTTAATGACGGAGTGATTGTTCGGGAAGGGTTATCCGGTGGAATAAAAATTGAAAAATAAGTATAGAATTATTGTCACTAAAATGATGCGAATGATGAAACGTAAATTCAGGAATTATTTCCCGGTCTTTTTGATCATTGTACTGTCCGGGTTGCTGCTTTCGGTTACCCGGTTGAATAATAATACCTCGGGGACATTGAAAGCCGGTGCCGCCATCGTCAAAATTACCCCTGCCGATCCGGTACGCATGAGTGGTTATGCGGCCAGGTCCGAACCATTCAAAGGCGTCCATGACGATCTTTTTGCAAGTGCGGTGGTTTTTGAGAACAGCACGACTAAAGCCTGCATCATTACGGCTGATGTGATTGGTTTTTCCCATGATTTTGTCGATGAGACTAAACAGCTGATACGGCAGGATACAGGTATTCCGGAAGAGAATATCCTGATCACAGCCGTCCATAACCATGGTGGCCCCAGGACAAGGGCTTATGGTGAAGAACCAACTGCCAATGAAAAGGCTTATGTAAAAACCTTACAGGAAAATTTGGTTAAAATTGCCACTGAATCCAATAAGGGATTGCAACCGGTACAGGTCGGCGTGGGAAAAGGGACCTGCACGATGAATGTCAACCGGAGGGCACGTCACGCTGAAGGAGGCGTATGGCTGGGAAGGAACCCCGGCGGCATCTGCGACCAGGAAGTTGGTGTGATCCGGGTCGATGACCTGTCTGGCAAAACAATAGCTATCCTCGCCAACTGGCCCTGCCATGCAACAACCGGAGGGCAGGAAAATTACCAGATCACGGGTGACTGGCCTGGCGCCGCTTCAAGGGGAATAAAAAAAGCATTCCCTGATGCCGTCATATTAATGAGTGCCGGTGCATCCGGTGATATCAATCCGATATACGGGCCCAATGACAGCTTCAATGATATCGATGCCATCGGGCAGACGCTGGCAGATGAAGTGGTAGATGTTTGCCAGGGGATTGAAACTTATCCGTTACAGGATCTGCAGGCTACTTCCATGGTGATCAGGGCGGCAGGTAAAAAACCGAGTGAATCGAGAATGCCCAATGTATCACTGGAACCTGCAGAGGGGGTCGATATCCGCGTTTCTTCCCTGAAGATAGGCGCCATTTTGATCGCAGGGATTTCCGGTGAACTGATGAACGAGATCGGATTGAAGATCAAGGAGGAATCACCCTATAAAAATACATTTATTTATACGCACTGTAATGGCAATAGCGGCTATTTATGTACGGACAAAGCCTATGAAGAAGGGGGGTATGAACCAATGGTTTCCCGTACCATGCCTGGTACCGAAAAACAGATTAGCGATACATTCAGGCAGATGAATAACAAACTTTAAATGATACGGTGACGGGGTGTCGCGGTGATAATGCGGAGAAGTGGAGAAGGGAACCGATTAGATTCATGCCATGACTCCGGGTCATGGCATGAGTGGTTGGATGCTACCATCGGTTCCCTGGGGTACTCGCTGCCCGTTGTCTCGTTTACTCTCGTTACCGCGAATCCACTTTTCCCTGCCTACCGGCCAGGCAGGTGCGTCTCCGCTTTTCCGCGTCTTCGGGTCTCCGCTTGTCCCCGTCTCCGCGTCTCCGCTTTACCGACATGCAAGGACTGAACCCCTGACATCCTTATCCAGTTCAGATCCCTGCCCTGAAGGACACGGAAGTTAAAATCCTTTCCCCAATCAGAGTCTCCTGTTAAAGGGACTCTGATTATTTATTATTGGGGAATGATTGAATGATTGATGAATTATGTCCCCCTTATCCACTTATCCCCGTATCCACATTTCCGCGTCTCCACATTTCCGCGTCTCCGCATTTCCCCGTCTCCGCATTTCCCATTGATCCCTTAATATTCCTCTT
>JAGTVG010000117.1 GCA_018224645.1 Cyclobacteriaceae bacterium | reverse complement strand
TATCCCTGTGATTATAGATCACATTGCCTTTCAGATCCCTGATTATCCCTGTATTTCCCTGTAACTCCGCCGTTCCCTCAGTCCCGACAACGTGTTCGGCAACTTTATTCATGCATCCTTTGATATGACGGCACTGGCTGTTCATCAGGACCCCATCCCCATAGGAAAATTCCACATAATGGTGATCATAGATCTCTCCGTATTCCTTTCCTGTCCTGACCTGACGGCCGCCCATTCCCTGGGCGGAAACCGGGTACGAATTTTTTGCCCAGTTGAACGCATCGATGTTATGAATATGCTGCTCGACGATCTGATCACCGCATAACCAGTTGAAATAATACCAGTTACGCATCTGGTATTCAAGTTCACTGTATTCGGGTTTTCTTTCCTTCATCCACACACCTTCACTGAGATAATAAACCTGCCCGGAAACAATGTCCCCGATCAGGCCGTCATGGACCCGCCTGATGATCTCCCGGTGTTTGTTGCTGAAATGATTCTGGAGCCCGATCACCACATTTAATTTTTTCTCATCAGCCAGCTTGACAAGTTCAAACAATTTTCTGACACCGGCCGCATCGGTTGCAAGGGGTTTTTCGGCGAAAATGTGTTTATTCTGAAGAATGGCTTCCTCCATTTGATATGGACGGAATCCCGGCGGTGTGGTGAGAATGACCACATCAGCCAGGGCTATGGCTTTTTTATAGGCATCAAAACCTGTAAATTTAGTTTCTTCCGTGACTGATACTTTCTGTTTTACACTCCCTGAGGCTCCTGACCAGTCAGCCACTTCATCCGCCGTCAGTTGCTGGAAACTGCTGTCCAGGCGGTCCCGGAAAACATCGGCCATGGCCACCAGTTTTACGTTTTCCTTCGTAAGCAATGCCTGCATGGCCGCCCCGGTTCCCCGCCCACCGCAGCCGACGAGCGCCAGTTTAATCTCTTTTTCAGGTGGATTTACATATGCCCCGGCTTCGACCGGGATCCCCCCCACCATCAATCCCCCCGTCACCATAGCTGTACCTTTGATAAATTTTCTTCTGTCGATGGATGAATACTTTTTCATTTTGCCATATTTTATATTGAAATATCAGGATTCTTATTCAATATACAACAAAATTCCCATAAATGCTTTTATTTATTCGCTTTCAGGAACACGAAAGAAAAAACCTGAAAACAGGTTAAATCGTGAAACACAATTTCCATAAAAATCTGCTCTTATTCAAAACCTGATATCATCAGGCTGATCAAATGAAACCCGGAGCCCGGCTGTCTGTTCAGGCGGAAATTTCACGAATACCTGCGGATTTAATCCGTATCACCACCCCCCTTGAAAAGCCTGAATATGTGGATCTGCAAACCGACGGCGATCCCGAAGGAACCGAAATAATCATCGAAGATGTCAAAGGATTGATATCGCAGGACAGCTTCCAGGGCAACCTGGTCGGTGATGAAATGGGCAATTCCGGCCCTCAGATCACTGTTGAATTCAAAATCGGTATCTTTTTCCTTTCCTCCGTTAGCGGTGTACGTATAGGAGCTGGAACCGATCCCCAGTCCTCCATGCACAAAAAATTTGGTTTTGGATTCCCCGAAATAATATCGTATGAAAGGCATCACGGAAATGCTGAACGTGGTAGAAAATTCCGAATCGGAAAAATAAATGGGCAGGGATGCTCCCACCGCCAGTCTGTCCCTGACAAAACACCCCAGGTCAGGGCCGATATAAATTGAAAACCGGTCGGTGTTCAATCCGATACTTGCACTGCCTCCCACCAGGTTATACCCTTTTTCGATCTGTGCCAGAACAGGCGGGAAGGCAAACCATGAAATTGCTAATACACTCATAAATCTTTTCATGATTGATAAAGTTATTGAAAGATCAATATATTAGGAATTTCATTAAAAATATCAGGTTCGACGGACAAAAATTTCTGATTCATTATCAGTTCCAGTCCTAAAAATTATCATTTCCATCAATCCGTGCAATCAAGGTGGGGGTCATACCATAAGATGCAATAATCATCCTCCTGGAAATCTTAATCACCCCATTTTTTTATTATTTTTATTCATGATTTCATTTTTGTTGAATTATAGCTGTTCATTTTTAAATCGAAACATATATTTTCATGAAAGCTTTCAAATCCGTATATTTTATTTTTATATTTTTTCTGATGCAGGCGTTTCCGGGAGTGGGGCAAACTTCAGCCACCCTGAGCCGGATCAGCGTTAAAGGTAACCTGTTCGTTGATGAAGCCGGGCAACCCATGGTTTTCAGGGGATTCAATACAAGCGATCCGGACAAGCTGGAAAAAAACGGTCACTGGAACCGCCGGTATATGGAAGAGATCAAAAACTGGGGAGCCAACATAGTGCGCTTTCCGATCCATCCCGGGGCATGGCGGGAAAGAGGTCAGGAAGCTTATATCGCCTTACTGGACCAGGGAGTATCCTGGGCAACCGAATTGGGCATGTACGTCATTATCGACTGGCATGTGATCGGCAACCTGAGGACAGAAATGTATCAGAACCCGATGTATGAAACCACCCGGAAGGAAACCTATGAATTCTGGCGCACCATGTCGCGCCATTACAAAGATAATCCCACTGTGGCATTTTTCGAACTATTCAATGAGCCCACGCTCATCAATGGTCAGCTGGGGACCTGCAGCTGGCCGGAATGGAAGGCGATGAATGAGGAAATGATCACCATTATCCGGGCGCATGACTGCAAGGCCATTCCCCTGGTGGCCGGTTTTAACTGGGCCTATGATCTTACACCGATCAACAGGGAACCCATCAATGCGGAAGGTATCGCTTATGTCAGTCATCCTTATCCGATGAAACGGGAAAAACCCTGGGAACCCAAGTGGACCATCGACTGGGGATTTGCTGCCGAAAAATACCCGCTCTTCCTTACAGAAGTTGGATTTTGCGGTCCGGATGACCGGGGTGCGCATGTCCCGGTGATCAGTGATGAATCCTACGGGGATGCCCTGACTCAATACTGCGGGGAAAGGGGAATTTCGTATGTGGTGTGGGTTTTTGATCCCAACTGGTCACCCATGCTTATAGAGGACTGGGATTTTACACCTACCCGCCAGGGACGTTATTTTAAGGAAGCTTTAAAAAAGTAAACATCTTTGTTTTAGCGGAACTCCGGGAAATTAATGATTGTACCATAAAATTTTAAAATCATGCAGTATACCCGATTAGGATCCAGGGGTCCTGAAGTATCCACCATAGGATTCGGCGCCTGGGCCATTGGCGGAATGAACTGGGGGGAAACAGATGATGAAATTTCAAAAAAAGCCCTCCATGAAGCGATCGACCGGGGCGTCACACTGATCGACACCGCCGATGTGTATGGCCATGGCCATTCCGAAAAATTAATTGCTGACGTCATCCGTGAGCGTGGCAGGGAAAATATCGTTATCGCCACCAAGGCCGGCAATGATTTTTACAATGCCACCCCGGAAGATGATAGGGGAATGGGCCCGATCATTCAGACCTATACGCAGGAATACATCATATTTGCTGTCGAACAGAGTTTAAAAAGGTTGAAAGTAGATGCGCTTGACATTCTCCAGCTTCACAGCCCTGACCTTCCAAATCT
>JAGTVG010000116.1 GCA_018224645.1 Cyclobacteriaceae bacterium | reverse complement strand
TATAAATTAAGAACAGGATTAAATGTTAAACCTGTCCCGAAGGGATGCCTTTCGGCATAAACTTTTTTCAGGACCGCACATCCGCATCACCCCGTCTCTGCTTCACCCCTTCTCCGCCTCTCCCTGCCAGCGGCAGGCAGGCACGTCTCCGCATTTCCGCATCACCGGTTTATTCCTTCTTGAACATCACCAGTCCGTCCTCCCTGGCTACCGGTGCCAGGCTGTGCAGGTAAAGATACAGGGCCTCGAGGTCCTGGTCAGACATCCTGGAAAAGGGTCCCCAGTCCATGGGGGAGATCATGATCACCCGGCCGTTCCGGAAACGGGAGATCCAGTCCTCCACGGTCGGAAACCTGGAAAGGGCGCTTCCGGGATGGGGCGTGATGTTGGGTGACCTCGTCCACAGGTCCGCATCATATCCAAGTTCAACGTGCAGTTCAGGATACGGCTCGAATTCCATTCCTCCGGCAAATTCCGGTCCGGTTGCCTCGAAAGTCATCGGGTCACGTTCCGTATGGCATCCCACGCAATTGGTCACATACCGGGCCAGGTATTCTCCCCGTTCAACCGTCGGCTCCATAGGCGGGGCCATGTCAGGCGGTTCAGCATCATATACCGGTTTGAAGGTGGGTGCCATTACCCTGACTGCTTTTCCCATGAATGTCCATTTGGGTGCCGGGACTTCGTTAAATACGGGATCCATACTTCTCAGATACGATACGATAGCCACCAGGTCATCGTCGGCCATATTCCAGAACGGCATCATCAGCGAGATCGTGGCGGTCCCATCCGGTTTTACGGCATGCCGCATCATCCGGAACAATTGTCCGTCAGTGTATCTGCCGATGCCGGTCGTTTCATCCGGTGTCAGATTAGCCGGGGATATTACACCCAGTGGGCCCATGGGGAAAAGGACTCCACCTTTAAGGGGAACATTCGCTCCCTGATCCGACAGAACGAGTTCCTTGATGCTCGACACATGACAGCTGGAACAATGCGCAGGTCCGTGAACCAGGTATCTGCCCCTTTCGATCACGGCAGAATCTGTGCTCGCGGTAAGATCAGGATAGGGGAGCTCGTATTTTTTATCCCATGCCGTACTGATATAAATGACGAAGCCAGCAATGATCAGCAGCAGGGCCGACAAAACGATGAGAAGAATTCTTTTGATCATGATATTTCAATGGATGTTATGAAAAGTGTATGAATATTGGATATTTATTTTTGTCATTAATTAATTTTTAAGCCAGGATGGAATGATTCACTTGTCCGGTTTAACTATGCAATACCGATTTTAATGCAAGCTAAACAGACTCTTCAATGGATTCATCCGGTTTTATCGTTATTATAAATTTTACCGGATCGGTCTGTTCTTCTGGCAATTCATTATTGTTCAATGATCTGAATACAGGGAATGGGTTGTAACTGAATTTTACTTCCCTTACCCTGTCATCCGAAATGGTCTTTATCGTTGCCACTTCAAAAGAGACCAGATCTTCCAGAAACGGAACATCCGGGTTTTTTGATCCGAGAAAGTCTGAAAAATCCAGGGCAACCCTGAACGGAAACAGATCCGGTTTTGAATTATTGAAAAATTCCTTGAGCAATTCATTAAAATTTTCCTCGCCCAGGGAAAACCGCAATAACCTGGTCGTCAGCTTCAGGGATGAAACGACCGCCGATGCCCTGAAGTGAAAGATCAGTTCGTTGATTATTTTGATGCCTTTATCATCACCGAGTTCACGGACAAGATCATTTCCGAGCAAAGGTTGTCCAAGACATAATTTCCCAAGGGTATATTCCCAATCCTTGACCGGAATGTGGTTGCCCAAACCGGATGAATGAATGGTATTTTTACGCTTTTTCTGAACCCTGAAATTCCGGCCTCTCATGTCCCAAATTCTCCTCATCGCGATGATTTGCTTTTCAAAATCCCCATCTGACAGGGATGGCAGAAATTCCGGCAGCATTTCGAACACGATAAGTTTCAGGTTGGGAAGTTTTCGAACGATACCTTCGGCCAGACCTATCAAATTATCATTAGAAATTCCCGAGTGGGCATCCAGGTAATAATCCCTGAAGAAGAACCCGCTGGCCAGATGGATTTCCATGATCCTGTGGAGTGGCAGCTGGCTGATAAACGCAGAAACCGTCTGCCTCCCGTTTACCTGATTTGTCATTACATTATGCAGGTCAAGCAGAATGTTGCAGTCTGCCTTTTCAGCGATCTCCGCTACAAACCGGCCATCCGGGATCTCATGTTTTAACGGTTTCAGGTAATTCACCCCGGTTTCAAAGGCAAACGGAAGGTTGATGCATTCCCGGTAGTGCCGGATAGCCTTCACCGCCGTTTCTATTCCCTGCTCATTTTGTACCTGGGGAAGGAGGAAATTCGTGTTGGTCAGGCAATCCCCGTCCGGAAAAGAATTGAAACTAAGATGTTCACTCAACCAGAGGGGATTCAAGGCTTTAATATGCGCTTTCAGTGTCGCAAGCGTATTATCCGATGGTAAAACCGAACCTCCGATAGGAGAACCAACCCCATGAAAGACTTTGGGAAGAGGATAAGAATTCAGGATTTCGTTTTGAGTTACATCAATGCGGTATCCCTGGTCTGAACCGTCTTCATACCAAAGCGTTTGCGGCTCGATTTCGATGGCCTGGATACTGCCGAGATTTTTTTCAAGTAAATCCTGGAAACCCCGGAAGTAAACGATGCCGATTCCGAGTTCGTTTAAGCTGCTTATTTGTTTTATTATCTTAAAATTCCGCCTTCCAGCAACTCCAGTTTATCATTGAACCTGAACCGGTTTTCTACAATAAACCTGATATCGAAACCTGAACAACATGCCGGGCACCCGAGTCTGCCTAAAACAGTTTCAGTAATTTTCTGGAATTTTTTCAGATCATAAGCGACAGAAGCCGGGATGGAAACCTGAATTTCCCTTGTGCTGAGTTGACTTTTTAACAATTCATCCATGATGTTTTGGTTTTAGTGGGTTTAAATTTCATTTTGTGTTCAAATGAAATTGATTATTTGAATTTTGGTATTGATAGAATAATGTGGTTCTCATGCATAAGTTTGGATATTGCCCCTGAATGATATTAGGCATTGAAATATGTATATTTTAAAATCAGAATGCGGAATATAGGAATAATTTTTAATTTCTTTAAAACAATCGAATTTTTTTTTTCGCTCTGCTGATTCATTGAAAATGGCACGGCTTTTTGCGAGGTATGTATGATTGTGATTCGGGCGGGAGCCTGGTTATTTACCTTCGATTTTTATCATGTGTATGACCAGGCTCATAGATCAGTCTTAAAAAGACACTTAATCAGGTTGATTTGATCTCCCGGCTGTAGAATCAGAATGATGCAGATCCTGCCCATGACTGAATGAAAAAAATCCAATAGTATGAAATATCAACAGCGATATCCGCATCATTCAATGATTTTATTACACCGGTTCAGCCTGGCTATGCCTGGTCGATTGATGAGCAACGAGATTGTCCCGCAACCAGATTCTTAGTTTTTCCTGTTCGCTATGGGTTAATAAGGAAAGGGCTTTATTATACTCTTTTTTTAACAGGACGTTGTCAAAACTCACTTTTTCAAGTATTAGCATACTGTAATCCAGATATGAGACTTTCATGGAATTTTATTCATTCAGGTGAAGAACAATAATACATAGGAAGCTTAAGAACGGATTTAAAATAATATTAGAAGAGGATTAAAATTTTATTGTGAGCTATAAACATGCTGATCCGTATTTGGAAATGAAATGATCACCTCTGTCCCTTTCATCAGTTCAGAAGTAATTTTCATGGTACCCCCATGTAGTTTTATTATTTTTTGGGATAAAGCGAGGCCAACTCCGATACCTGTAAAACTTCTTGCATTACTGGCCCTGAAGAAAGGTTCTGTGATGTTTGCCAGTTCATTTTCAGGAATGCCTATCCCCTGATCCTTTATGGCAAGTTTAATGACATTATTTAACGGGACAAGCTTCACACTTACTTTTTTATTCATTGAAAACTTACAAGCGTTATCAAATATATTGCTGATTGCTGCTTTTAATAAATTTTGATTCCCCTGAATGAGGAGTGAATCAGGCCTATATGTTAACTTACTGAAATCAAGTATAATATTATCATATGGATCAAGGGAAACCCTGTCCTGCAGGATTTCAATTAACAGTTCATCAATTCTGACCGGTTCAATGATCAGGCCCTGACGTTCAGATGTCATTTGAGCCATTTTCAATAAACTGTTTACCAACAGATTAAGACGGTGGGCTTCTTTTTCAATTACATGGAACGATTCTTTATATTCCTCGCCGGACCGTTCTTTTTTAAGAACAACCTCGGTTTCCCCCAGAATTGCTGTCAATGGATTTCGTAATTCATGTGATGCATTGTTGATGAAGTTATTTTGTGTTTCAAAGGATGATTCAAGACGATCCAGCATATTGTTGAATGTATTGGCCAGTTCGGACAATTCATCCTTTGTTGTACCTGTATGAATCCGCAGATGAAGGTTGGATGCGGTGATTTCATTTGCTTTTTTCGTAATGGCTGAAATTGGTTTCAATGCCCTTCCTGCATAGTACCTGCCAAGAAAAAAAATACCACCAAGCCCGAAAAGAAACGCGACAATCAGGATATTCCGTAAATATTTCATCTTAGTCTGACCATACCGGTCCTGCGCAGATACAACAACAATAAAATCTCCTTGATTATCAGCATATAATATTCCCGTATGAAAGGTCACTCCGGTTTTCAGTTCCGCATAGTTGTTCCTGAAAATCTGATCATAAAAGAAATCGGGATATTCACTGGCTGATTTATCCTCCAGTGTGAGCTGTGAAATGTTTACCGTGTAATATGCTTCTTTTTCCTCAGGCAGTATCTGCATGTGCTGTTCGCGGATCCTGTTGTAGACTTGCGTACTGAATTCATCTTCTTCAAAGTAGAATTGAGCAGCAATATTTGCCCTTTCTTTTAGGCGTTCATAAAACTCATTTTGTGTATAACGATAAGTGAAATAATAAATAAACAGAAAAATGCCTAAAAGGAGCGAACCTGTCAGAACCGTAAAGATGACCGTTATTTTATTTCTTATTTTCATCAAAATCCTTACGTTTTCATCACATATCCCATCCCAATGACCGTATGAATAAGTTTGGGCTCAAATGATTTATCGATTTTATTCCGGAGATAATTCACATAGACGTCCACAACATTGGTTCCCAGATCAAAATTTATGTCCCAGACATTTTCAAGCAGATCAATCCTGCTAAGAACTCTTTTTTGATTACGCATAAAATATTCCAGCAACCGGTATTCAGTGGCGGTAAGTTGTATTTCATTTCCGCCTCTGATCGCTGTTTTTGAATTCCTGTTGAGCTGCAGGTCAGCGATTGAAAGTACTTCCTTCGTGACTTCAGACAGATTTTTCCTTCGTAATAAAGCCCGGATCCTTGCCAGTAATTCTTTAAATTTGAAGGGTTTGGTAAGATAATCATCAGCACCCATATCCAATCCTTTTACCACATTGTCGGTTGTTCCCAATGCGGTCAACATTAAAACGGGGATATCTCTATGTCCTTCAGATCTTATTTTTTGACAAATTTCCAGTCCATTCATGCCTGGCAGAATAATATCCAGAATGATCAGATCTACCTGATTCTGTACCAGGAGGGCCATACCCGTTTGTCCATCATAGGCGACCAGTACATCATAACCTTCTTCTTTCAGTCCTTTACTTATAAAAGCGGCTACATGTTGTTCATCCTCTATGATGAGAATTAGCTTCATCTTTCAAAACAGAATTATAACACAAAATTACTGGATAGGCAATGTAATATACTTCCCCGAAGATTAGAATAGTATTAAATTTTAACGGGTAGAAAATCAATTTGTTACAGGATATTTTTAATTGAAATCAATGAATAATTATCATCCGATACGGCACACTTCAATCTGACATATTAAACTTTTACTTCCCTGCCATGGATGATATTTCTACAGAAAAATGAATTTGTTGTCATATTCAAATACTTTGGGTGAAAACTTCCTGCCATTTGAATGTTCCTCGTTGTTGTGAGATATTTTGCTATCTTTTTTGTTGTTAAGGAATCTGATAGCGATCAATGGCAGGAATAAGAAAATGACTGCGCCGATGGCAATTTTTATGGTCCTTTCATGATTCATATTTATTGAATTATAAGGGTTGATATCCTGGTTTACACTGAAAGCTATTGTTTGAATACACTGGTCAGCATCCTGTTTGCAATTTGCATGATCAGATGATTGGCAGCAGTCACAGCAATAGGGTCATTGATCATACTTCCCCGGAGCATGGAAATCTTTATCCTGCTGTTATGCTCAACGGTTCCTATCACATCTATTCCAATAAGGGACAAATGATTTTTTATATCATTTTCCGTGGATCGGCAATCAACCTTATTCAATACGGCATATACATGTTCAATTTCTCTTTCCATGCACATATTATGGATCTTTTCTGCCAGGCGGATTGACTCATACTCCGGTGACACAACAATGATGATGAGATCGGTATTTTCATTTACACCATGCATGAAATACTCAATTCCTGCCTTATTATCAATTAGAATCACGGTTTCGTCATCCAGGTTAAAGTATTGTAGAATCATTGAAAAGAATACATTGTAAATGTCATCCCGGGAAATTTTGCCTGCCTGGAACAGCCGGATATTCTCATGATGTAAATAATACCGTGCCGGGATCTCCGATATCTTCAGTTTAAAATGATCTTCAGAAAACAACATCTCAGTGATTCCGGTGTAGTTGCCATATTTCAGATTTAAATATTCGAGCAATGGAAGAGGCCCATTTCTTAATCCCATACAAGACCGGGACAAAACGTTTACGTTTGAAGGATCTCCATCCAACAGTGCGACTTTTTTACCTTTTTTATTTAGTGAATGTGCAAAAAGGGCAGCAATGGTACTTTTACCGCTTCCTCCTTTACCATTGATTAATATTCGCTTTCCGTTTAAAACCCTCATCGGTATAATTGAAAAAATGATGGATAAGTTCGCCTGCCTGGACTGAATTATTGCATGCCCATGATTATTGAAACGGATTGGTCATTAGACGATCATTAAATCAGGATTAAAATCCAATTAGAAAGATAAAATGCCGGCTGGACGTGTATCCGGGGACCGGACAACAAATGGCATCTTTTAAATAGATGTCATCGCCGCCTCCCCAAACTTTTTTTTCGATTCATTTACATATTCTGATTATAAATCCT
>JAGTVG010000115.1 GCA_018224645.1 Cyclobacteriaceae bacterium | reverse complement strand
TCCTTCATGTCCTTCATGAATCCAGATAAAGGAGGTATCCATGGAGATCCCTGGTCATGTTCCTGCCCATCAGGAACGCTGCCCGGCATGACACTTTTGTGACTGCCTCAAATTTGTTCAAATATTCAGCGAAAACATATCTTAATTGATATCGTCCGGCTTGTTTTCCCTTGCTTTGCCCCTTGTTTATCAGAGAGATTTGATGTAATTGACCAGCAGCCATTGGTCTTCCGCCTCGCTGATCTTCTTATCGAAAGCCGGCATTTCATCCTTTCCGATATAGGTTTTATAATATAATACACCATCGGTTTGTGATTTAAACTCAGTGGCCGTGAAATCTGGCATTTTTGTTTTCAGCTCAGCTGCTTTTGATCCATCTCCCAGTCCTTTGGTTCCATGGCATGATTTACAATGTACCGCATAGAGACGTTTGCCGATCTGCTCTGAATCCTTGGCCTCGGCATAAGGATTTTTCATTTTTGTGTATTTTTCCGGTACGGCCCAGTCATCGGTCAATGAATGTTTCCCTGTCATAGAAATTGTAAAAACTGCACTTAAAAACAGCACATTGGCGATCATTATTTTTTTTCTCATGATTTAAAAATTTTGTTTTATGTTATTTTTTATTTATTACATCCGGCTGATCCTGTACAACTTAAATATTAAATAAAATATGATGGACCAGGCGATCAGGATCAATGAGTTTACAAGGATAAGAAGGGGGATGGGTGCATTGGCACCTGCGGCCCATAAGGATCTTTTATTTTCATTGTCTCGAATTTCAAGCGGCACACCCCATTTGATTTCCTGTTTCACTTCCGTATCTGCAAATTCATCGGACTCCTGTATCCGGGCAAGGATTATCACATTACCCAGTGAATCTCCCGGCAGGTCCACCGGGAATTCGATGGTCACTTTACCTTCTTCATCCGTCGTATTGAAAATATCCCCGATGGGAAGTGGTTTAAAAGTTCTCTCCACGTAAAAATAAAGATCCAGCTCAGGAACCGGTTCACTAATGCTGTCCCCGAAAACTTCAATGACAGTGGCAGTAATCAATTTAATTTCTCCATCTTCATGGAATTCCAGGTTAATTTCAGCCGTCCGGTCCTGCCCGGCAAGTTTCCCAAAAGGAAACATGAACAGGATTAAAATTATCCAGGTAAATATGATCCGATGTATATACTTCTTATTTTTTTCCATGGCTTTCATCTTGACAGGGTTCATTTCAAAAGTCCTTTTTCTTCCTTCATTTCCCAAATGGGGATTGCCGGAAAAAATTTCACCAGTAGGGTTATGATCAGTAGAACACCGGCGATATTGGCAGAGTTGATCGCCCATTCCTCCCAGGTGGGAATATAATGCATATAGGATTCATCGACATCCTGGATGGGGAGATAAGGATGCTGAAGTGAGGGGATTACGATCAGGAATCGTTTTAACCATGCCCCAATGATCACCAGCAGGGAAATGACCAGCATGGGTAATGGCATCCTCATCCGCCTGAATAACAGGACACCAATGGGTAATATCAGCCCGATGATCTGGACGAACCAATACATCGGCGCATAACTGCCGGTGAATAATTCGGTGATATGTTCTCCTTCGACGCCTACCATTTTAAAGGAAGGGCCCAGGTATTCGTTGATGTTAAAATACAGATATACCAGAGAAAGCAGCACAAGCAATTTTCCCATATTATCAAAATGTTTGTGCGTGATGTAATCGTTCAGGTCCAGGGTTTTCCGGATAAAATACATCGCGATTATAATCCCGGCACATCCCAGCATAAAAGCGCCTGATACGAAGTAAGGCCCGAGATTGGTACTGTCCCAACCCGGCCGCCAGGTGGTGGCAAATAACCAGGAGGTAATGGTGTGAATGGCGAATGCTACCGGGATCACCATGATCATCAATATGCCTGACAACTTTTTCATGGATCGATATTGTTCGGGTTTATGCTGCCAGTTCAGGGAAAGCGCCCTATAAAATCTCTGCTGCCATTTCGGAATGTTTTTCAACCGGTCTCGCAGCAGGGCAATATCGGGAAGCAGGGGGATGTATAAAAGTAAAATACTGATTACCAGGTAAGTAGTTATAATGATCACATCCCAGACGATGGGTGACT
This sequence comes from Cyclobacteriaceae bacterium, assembly GCA_018224645.1. GTDB lineage: Bacteria > Bacteroidota > Bacteroidia > Cytophagales > Cyclobacteriaceae > JAGTVG01. Next base: position 7,291 of record JAGTVG010000115.1, on the reverse strand, counting down.
GGATCCTGCCGAACAAAAAGAGGTACATGAACCTGTCCGGTCTTCCCATATCTACAACGATGATGATGCTGGCGCAAATAATCGCGGCCACCGCAACCATTTCAGATATTCTGTTGAGGGGAGTTGCCCACCTGGCATTGGATAAACGAAGGATGGAACTTACCAGTGAACCCACCAGGCTCAATGCAACATAAAAGACAAAATTTGAAATATAAATGCCCCAGGAGGTATAATCCCGCATGGCAGTCACAATCAATCCATATCTGAGCTGCCTGTAATAGGCGTAGGAACCGATCAGTAAAATGATGAATAAAAAAATTATCCAGATTTTGTACTTACGGCCATATTCCGGGATATGTCTTGTCAGGTCATTATCGATATTGCTGAAGTTTTCATCCTGAACATCGAAGGTTTTTGCTTGTGAAATTGTCTTATTCATGATCTCTAGCATTAAGCCTCATTTTCTGCTCCCTTATCCTGGAATGGGAACAACCGGTCTACCGGGGGCAGATAATATACATTGGGTTCTGTTCCCAATTCCTCCATATACCTGTACGCAGCCTTATCCATTAACAACTGGCTTAACCGCACCGTATCAGTCCCATTGGTTACGGTGTCGTCATTGGCATCGCCAAAATAGAGCACACCATTCGGACAAGCGGTTATGCAATGCGGCAATTTGTTTTGTCTGAGCATATCGGGACAGAAGTCACATTTTTCCACGGTGCCAATTTTGCTGGGAACGCTGGTCTCAGGAGAATAGGGTTCATCATAATTTTCCGGAGCTTTAGGTTCTCCCCAGTTGAATACCCTGGCTGAGTAGGGACAGGCAGCCATACAAAATCTGCATCCGATACAGCGTTCATTATCGATCAATACGATGTTATCAGATCTCTTATAGGTGGCGCCAACCGGACAAACCTTCACGCATGGCGGATTATCGCACTGAAAACATTTTTTCGGCATCCAGTAAGGGGAAGACATGGGATTATCCTGCATTTTAAGTACTTTAATAAAAGGCCTGTCCGGCGTCAGATGATGATGTTTTTCACAATCTTCAATGCATTTCCGTGCGTTTCTGCAACGGCCGAGATCCACGACCATCACGAATTTTTTCCCCGGGATCCCTTCCCTGGACTTTTCCCTGGACACGGGTTGATGATGGGCATGATTTGCCTGGGACTGCGTAACTTTTACCAGTTTCCCATTCGGCAGCATGGCAGATAATTGTTCTTCCTCCGGTTCATCCTGGTGTTTTTTTGCTCCTGACAATCCATTGCCTGCCAGCATACCAAGCCCTCCGGTCACAAAGTATCTGAAAAAAGTCCTTCGTGATTCAATATTCTTTTCCTTCTTCATGGTCGATCTTTTTAATTAAAAAATAATTCAACGACTCAGATATTTCTCGGCATTTCATTGTTAAAAAAAAATTTTAAAAATTCCCGCACAATCCTTGAAATCCCGGGAAATTCATTCTCTTGATTTCAGATCTGCTTTTTAATCCTTTTCGTGTAATAGATGGATACCGCCAGTGCGATGACCGCAAAAAACAGAAAAGCGATGACCCTGTAGCCTGTTTCCAGGCGGGCGAAATCCACCAGAAACAACCTGAAACTCGAAACCAGTATTGTCAGTATAGCCATCCACCTGTACTTTATATTTGAAAGCAGGATACTCATGATAAAATATACAACGGCGAATGCTGTCCATGACAAGGTGATATATTGTGCCGGCACTGCATGATACAAGGCATACAGGATGGTAAAAAATGCAGCGGCAAGATAAATGTTCCTCAACATGTCCGTTCGTAACGTCAGTCTTTCCTTCTTCCAGTTCATGATCCGCGCCGTTGCCAGAGCGATGAAGGCGAATGTAAAAGAGATGTGATGAATGGAGTCCGCAGTAAATAAATAGGCCATCAGGATCGTGATAAATAATCCGGTATTGACGATGACGATGATCCTGGATCTGAACCACAAGGCCATTGAAACCACGAGTAAACTCTGGAGCGCCAGGAAGAAATAAACTTCTGGTATTCCTGAAAACCCATACACAGATACACTTAACGCCATAAATCCAAAACAGGCATAAAATGCGGGTGCAAATTTTCTTTCAGCCCCTGATTTCAACAGCACGGAATAGCCCAGGCAGAGGACAGATATAATCATAAAGATCCAGGTATAGTTTTCCCCGTAAAAGCCCAGCACCACCAGGAGCATCAGCAGGGTAAAACAGATGGCATTCCAGACGGCAATGGAAACAAGAACTCCATTGGAAACTGGCTTTTTATGCGGAACCGATAGGGTTATGGCAAATATGGATGCATAGATAAAGAGGTAGGCGATATTATGCTGATGGTTTTCAACGGCTTTCAGCGGGTGGCCGAGAAACGGGTTGTTCAGGTACCATAATGCATGGGATAGGTAAACCGTGAACAATACAAACAGCAAAAGACGCCACCAGCCATATTTGGAAAACAACATCAGCGAAATCACACTCACTATCGCGACGATCGCAAGTGTCGCATGCGTTGTATCATAAAAAAGGGCTGTGGCCAGTGTGAAAAGCAGGGATATGGCTGCCAGGAACTCATTATTTTTACGCAATGCAAAATATAACTGAGCCCCGGTCACCAGCATCAATAATACAAGGGCAAAACTTTTCTGGGAAATGAGTGGATCGGCAGAGAAAAAATGAAGACGCAACGTAACGTAATACATAAGTATTAGCCCGGTTATCTGTCCGGCGGATAAGAGATGAGGGAATGATTTTCTCAGGTAAAAAGATAGAACGAACAGGCTGGCAGTACCCACATAACCTATGATGCCAGCTGACACATGATAACCCAGGTTTCGCACATAGGCCATTAAAAAAATGATGCCAAATAAATAAACTATTGCCGATATCCATGCAAATCCATGCTCAACGACCCTGGATTCATATTGTGTTTCATATTTTGCAGGAGGGGAAGATGAGATGTGGTAAGGTGTGGTGCCTGAATCGTTAACTTCCCGCGGAAAATCACCGGCAAAAGTTCTCCCGGCACTCAAATGACCTTCAAGTCGTTCTAATCTTGTTTCAAGTGCTTCAACATGTGCCTGTAACCTGGACAGATCAGTGGATTGCATTTTTTTGGAATGAGCCATGGGCCCTCTTCTTTTAAAAATTCAAACGAAAAAATTATTTTTCAATGTTTCTTAAAATGCTCCCACTAATACATTATCTATAAACGATTTGGTATACGGAATTTAAAAAAGATAATTTTAAATATCTAATTTTCAGTCACTTATTTTAACTTATTTTCTCATTATTGCGGGAAAAATAAATTATTTTTTCACTATTATTTTTAAGCAGAATTTAACGTATCAGATGGGGATCACAGGGGATGGAAATTCAAATGGAAAAACCTGTAATACCAGCAAGGTAAATTAACGTTCTGGTAAAAATCCTGATCGCTTTATTAATGCCATGCATCAGATAATTCCTGCTTCTGCCCGCCTGTCAGTAATTCCCAACAGGACGGGCAGCAGGAAATCTATGATAAACTACTCGCTTCCGTTTTTTTAACCTATAGATACAGGTACCTGTGACAATCGATGCATAGGCCATCCTCCCAACCACCTTTCAGTTTTTTAGGGTGTTCGAAAGGAAGGGTTTCATTCAGTACTGCATAATCTTCTTCACCGTCTTTTCCCTGTACAACGATCGTATGACATATGTTACAATCCTTCCGGATGATTTCCCCGTTTTCGCTGGTATGTTTATCATCATGGCATCTGAAACATCCATTATAGGTTTTATGGCCGATATGATCGGGGTAAACATCCCAGCTGGCATTCATTTCCGGGAATATGTTATTATTAAATCCCATGATGATGCCGTCGATGGCCTTTGCAATATCCTCCTGCCTGGTTTCATAGAGTTCCGGCAACTCATCCCTGTAATAATCCATGGTATAGTTCCTGATTTTAGCAAGGGCGGAATCCGTATTTTCCATCGGATCGATGAAAATGTCCATGGCCACCTTTTTAATATAGGGGAGATCTTTTGGAATGTTGGTGGAAGTCAAAGCCTGGTCCACAAATTCCTGCGGAGTGAAATAATGATGCGACGGGCGGTTGTGGCAATCCATACAATCCATTTCCCTGGATGTTTTTTCTGCGATGGTTTCTTCATCAAGCGGCAGTTCTTCATCATGATAGATGATCACTTCGCCTGATTCAAGGTTGGTATATTTCACATAGGGAATCTCCTCCCGGTTATCGCGGAGTGGGATATATTCAATTTTTACGCTCGGGTTGATATGCCAGTGGATCCCTTCCGACAATCCATAGGCGCTGTGTTCAGGTCCAATTTTCATCTGCAGGCTGATATTCCATTCCGTATTGGCACTGTCGGAAAGGTAATGTTTCGTATTGCGGAGCTGCCTGGCATAAAATTTCTGCGGCCAGTGGCATTCTTCACAGGTTTCCCTGGCAGGCCTCAGGTCATCGATCGGCGTCGGGATGGGTCTGTCAAAATCATCCGTAAGCACGGCATAAACCTGCCGTAAACCCGCCAGTTTGGAGCGGACGTACCAGTCTGCGCCGGTGCCAACATGACAATCCACGCAGCCTACCCGTGCATGGGGTGAATTCTGGTAAGCGGTATATTCCGGTTTCATGACTTCGTGACATACCGTTCCGCAGAATTCCACGGATTCAGTATAATGAAAAGCCTCATAACTGCCGATCCCTGTGAGGAATAAAAGAAAAAGGGTCCCAACGCCAAAAACAAGGATGGCATTCCTGTACCTGGATATGTTCAGGTCAATTACCGGCCACCCCTTTTTCAGGTATTCTTTTTCGGCTTTTTTCCTGGTTTTTACCTCGATGAGCATCCCGATGGGAATCAGGATGAGGCCCAGGATCAGGAATGCCGGCAAGATGATGAATGTAAAAAGACCAAGATAAGTATTGCTGTGTTCCCAGAAATATCCGATAACCGCCAGAAATATGATCATGAAAAGGCTGATTCCTGTAATGGCGGTTCCGATAAATGATAACGTATTATAATAAGATCTTGGGAGCTTCATATTTTTCTTTTCAAATTATGTTGCATATTTAATGAATCATGAAATCAATAAATATGATTTAAGTCATTTCTGTTGAAAATTTGCATATTATGGCTTATTTTGATCCAGAAATGACAATACAGTTACGTATCCTATCCATGGGTTGAAAGTTCTATCAGGGCATCTTTATTCAGGATCTCCATGTGTTTACCCCGCAGGGACAGGATCCTGTCCTTCTCAAAATCTTTCAGGATCCGGATGGCGCTGTCTTTCGACATGGCGGTAAGATCTGCCAGGTCCTGCCGTGACAGGTTCATTACGAAGGAGGGCGTGTGATAAAAATCATCGGTAAGATACAGCAATCCATCCGCCATTCTTCCCAGCATGTGCTTCTGGGTGAGACTGATGATCTTTTTAAAAATAAAGATGGTATGCTGATTCCTGTGCTTGATCACCTCACAGGCAAATTTCCCGTTCGATTCCAACACCCGTTGAAAATTCGCAGCTTCAATAAAGCAGACCTGTACCTCCGTTAACGCGGTAACAGAAAACTGATTCAGTTCCCCGGTGGAGGCATTACCCACATTGATCAGCTGCCATGATCCCGCCAGCCGGAACAACAGGTTTTTATTATGCAATCCTTCGATGTACATTTTTGCGATGCCATGGATGAGGGAAATCACATGGGTTGCCGGCAGTCCCTGTTTGAGGATGAGTTCGTTGGGTTTGAACCTGACTGAATAACGGTTCCTGTTCAGGATCTTCAATTCTTCATGGGTCAGAAGGTTCATGAAGGAGTGTTTTTCCGTACAATCCAGGCAATGAATACAGTTGATATTTTTCAGTAACTCGCCGCGCATTGCTTTGCAGGGGACTCAGGGGTTATGCATTAAGCGGATGATCACATTTCTTTTCTGCCGGGAAAATCCACAGGATTGTCAGGTATTCCATAAAAACCGGGTAAACACAGACGGTCTGTTGCGGAAATAAAAAAGGCTTCGAACATCGAAGCCTTTTTTGTTCCCGCTTGTTTTTTATTCAAAAACATCGATTGAGTTCTGCAACATGGCCCTGGAATATCCATAATTATGAATACCATGGCTTCTGTCTTCTTCAAGCGTTGCATAATTGTACAAGGCACCAACCCATTCTGCAGGGAATTTGCCGATGATAAAGTTACCATCCTGATCGAGCAGACCGGCCGTAATCAGTTTATCATGCAATTCTTCCAACAGGTTTGTAATTTCCGTCTGCTTGCCCTGGTGATCGAATGTCGTTACATTGCCATTGTGGCAGTCTTCCGTGTTACAGCTTTCAAGACTTGGTGCTGTGGAATGATCCTGCTCATGCATATGACATGCTACGCAAGCTCCTTCCGTGGCATGGGTGGTTGACATGGGTGCAGGATATTGAATATTTCCGGCCACTTCAAATCCGCCGTAACCGGCCAATACAGTTCCCTGGACGCTCGGGTGAGGGCCAAAGAAGGGGCTAGTCTGGCTGATAGAATCGTTAACAATATTAGCTGCATAACCATCCCATGACCTTCTGGCCTGATGACATTGGAGGCAGAGATTGCTGCTTCCGCCGAGATCAACCTCAACTGCAGGAAGACTGGCCGTTCTGTACATGAACAGGTCAACAGGATCATTGGTACGCAAAGCATAATCCGGTCCTTCACCTTCCATATCCAGTGTCTCATGGAAATCATGGCAGGTACCACAGGAGATCTTCGTTGCAATCGCCAGATCTTCCGGAAGAGCATCTACACCAGCATGAAGCCGGAGTACAAACCCTTCGTTACTGTGACAGACAGCACAGGAAGCCCGTGTTCCTTCTGCCTCAAGCGTTTCGGCCGCATAGTGCTGGGACATCATGTATTCCCCTTCGATCTCAGCTTTTGTATCAAGGTTATGACATGCAATACAAACCTCGTTACCACTGACACCGGGTGTACCATCGTCCCCTTGCTCACCTTGTGCGCCTGTCGGACCTGTCGGGCCGGCCGGACCCGGAGGGCCTTGCGGGCCTTCGCAACTTGTCATCAATGCAAAGCTGAACATCAATCCAGCCATCATCAGACAATGTAGAAAAGTATACTTTCTCATAATTTAAAAAATTTTTTAATCAATATTCACTTAATTAAATCGCACAGATCCAGTAGTCCTGTACTGGTATAAAATTACGTTACCCTGATTTGGGTTCCAATGAAAAAATCATGATATAATGGCCGATTTG
>JAGTVG010000114.1 GCA_018224645.1 Cyclobacteriaceae bacterium | reverse complement strand
CGATTTCATTGATCCTGATCCGGGAGCCCATACCATGGGCCAGCCGGATAACCCCTTCATGCTGGGCTTCAACGACCACATGTGAGATCTTACCATCGGTAACCCTGGCTGAAATGAGGAATCCCCCCTCGGTAAGCATACCGTCAAAGGCGAGATTCTGCCAGTCCCCTGGAAGATCCGGTAGTATATGGATCACTCCCTGCCGGTCCTGGAGCAGTAATTCATATACGGCACTGAGCGCCCCGAAGCCTGCATCCAGTTGCATGATCTCCTGGTGATCGCTTCCGGGTTCATAGGAACTGTAATCCGGAGAGCTTATCAGGCTGGTTCCGGGAAAGGCAGCATCGTGCAGGGTGCCGCGGCCTTCATTCGTAAAATTTCTTTCCCACCAGTGAAGCCACCCGATCGCAGCCCGTGAATTACCGACCCTGGACTGGATAATGGAAGCCCAGGGAACGCACCATCCGCTCCAGAGCCCGGGACCTTTCAGGACCCAGTTATCCAGTGTATTCTTTAAAACGGGGTTATGGGCCGTATCCAATGGATCGTAGGTCATAAACGGCCAGATGCCTGATAGATAGGAGTGGTGCCTGTGACTTTCAATCAGGTCCATCCCTTCCCAGAGGGCGATCCTTTCTTTCCTGTCTTCCGGCCATTCCAGGGTTCGTGGACCGGAGATGGTGGTATAAAACGGCAATGATTCTTTCACCTGAGCCCAGCGGGGGTCAGGTGTCCTGTTCAGGATCTCCGTTGCTTTCACGAGGTTGGTGGTCACCATGTGTAAAGCGGCAAGCTGGAAGGACGCATCCCTTCCCCAGGCATCCATCCGCGAGCCTTTGAATTCTGGTGAAACGGAAACGGGGAGGCTTAACCGCGCTTTTCCATCACCCCCCGGGATCTCCTCCAGCATAGCCCAATATCCTTCGAAGGCACCGACAAGCATGGGCCAGGCAATGTTTTCCAGTATCTTTTCATCCATGCTGTACCGGTAATGCATCCACGCCAGCTGGGCCATCCAGGCGGTGCAGGCATGATCGATGGTTCCGGTCCAAAAGGTCCCGACCACCTGGCACCGGTCATCCACAGCGTGGGGAAGCATGATGGCTCCCGGTTGTTGAAAGAATTTTTCACCGTTGGAAGTTAACTGCGGCCACCATGACCGGATCATTTCCCAGAGGGGATCCAGGTGTTTTAACCGGTTGGAGGCGAGTAACGGCCAGTAGATCATTTCTATATTGATGTTAAAATGATAATCGTTGCTCCAGGGGGGCAACTGATATTCTTCATTGAAAGGACCTTGCAGGCTGCATGGTAGTCCATGGGGCGGAGTTGTACAGGCAAGTTTATACTGACCGTAATCGACAATTTCCTGGAGAACCGGATCTGGCAGTTTGACCCGGGGCACGTCTTCCCAGAACTCTTCCCACCAGAGGTCCGTCATTTTCCTGTCCTCTTCCTGATCGAAGGATTCAATGGCCGAGACTGCCAGGGCTCGCGCATTTTTTTCGAGAGCCGAGGAAAGTAGGATTAAATTATCCGCTTTTTTAAAGACAATGGCAAGGGAAGGATCCTCAGGGAGCGTCTGAACAAAACCCCCGGTATGTTTATCCTCCCATACATCTGGAGGTGCTACACCATATTTGGATAATTCTTCCGAAACATACTCCCAACTCGGCACAAGTTCAAGCCGGACGGAATCGACAAGTGGATCCGGGACTTCAATCCAGCATATTTCCTGGTACATGGATTGCCCGAGCCTGAGGGAAAAATTTTTTCGATCTCTGTCGGTTCCCCGGATAACTGCCGTGCCATTATCAAGCACAAGAATCCCTTTTTCCAGAACATAACCTTCAGGCAGATGAAGTTCAAGCCTTCCACCCCCGACTTGCTGAGGCCTTGGCGGGTATTCCTTGTTTTTTTCCGGGACGGCAAAAGCCTCTGCCAATCCTGCAGCATCATTTTTATACAGCAAATTTTTTACATCCCTGAATGTCGTCCTTGAGGCAAATTCATTTCCTCCCCGGTGATCCCAGAAACCTGCTCTTCCCACGGTGATATTTAGCTGGTTATCAAAGCCCCAGACCATGAGGCCCTGTACGCCATTGCCAATGAGCATGCCGGTATGGGTTCTTTTAAGCGGGAAATCCCATTCCAGGGTTTTTCCCCCGATGATGAAATAAAGATCTTTTTGATGGCAACGGTTAAAAGAAATAAAAATAACGATCAGTACCAGGAATTTTAAACGCATAAACATTAAATGATGAATTTTAGCCTAAGGTAAAAATAAATCTCAAGGAATGCTTTCTGCATCCTTTCTTTTTAATATCCGATGAAAAGGAAAACAATTTTTAAATATTTAGAGATATATTTTATGAAAGTAGTTGTTATTTATTTCATTTGCTGATAATATCTAAATTAACCGCCATCTAAATTTATTCCGTATGGGTGTATTGCAACAGGTTCAGGAGAAACTTGGTAAATCATATTTTGACCTTGAATTCATGCTGGAGTGTTTGCGGGAAACGCTGATCGAAAATGGGGAGGGTAACCTGGCAAATAATATCCCATGGATCAATGAAAATAAGGAACTGGACCCGACGTCGCTCACCGACAAACACATTCAGTTATATTCGCTGGTCTTTCAATTGATCAACATGGTGGAGGTTAACGGTGCTGTACAGAACCGGCGCAAACTTGAAGATAAAAACAGCATGGCGAGTGTGAACGGGCTCTGGGCAAAAAGTTTGCAGACCCTGGTCAATGCGGGTCTTTCCGGGCGGGAAATTTCCGAAATACTTCCTGAAATTAAGGTGGAACCGGTATTGACCGCTCATCCCACCGAAGCCAAGAGGTCGACGGTTCTTGAGCATCACCGGGCCCTGTATCTGTTGATCGTGAAGCGGGAAAACCAGATGTATACCGTCAAGGAGCAGAATGAGATACGGCGTGATATTAAGCTTGCCTTGTACAGGTTATGGAAAACGGGGGAGATCTTTATGGAAAAGCCGGATGTTTCCTCCGAACTTCGTAATGTGCTCCATTATTTAACGAATGTTTTCCCGGAAGTGCTCCCTGTGCTTGACAGAAGGTTATACCTGGCATGGGAGGAATCAGGCCTTGAACCTAGGTATCTTAAAACTTTCCGGAACTATCCGAAATTATCTTTTGGCAGCTGGGTAGGCGGTGACAGGGACGGACATCCATTTGTTACTGAAACAGTCACCAGGGAAACCCTGAACATACTCCGTCTGAACGCCTTCGTGATTATCCGGAGGGAACTCCTGAAACTTGTGAGAAACCTGAGTTTTGCCTATGATTTTGAGGATACCGACCGGAAAATGAGGGAAAGGATCAACGAATTGAAGGCAGATCTTGGGATTGATGGGGAAAAAGCCTTTCACAGGAATCATGGAGAGGTTTTCCGTCAGATGATCAACCTGATGATCACGAAATTGCCGCTGGATATCAAAAGGGAACACGCCACGGCATTGTATGAACATCCGGGATCGTATGTGTATGTCCATGAACTGAAGGAAGACCTGATCGTTCTTCAGGAATCCCTGGCAAGGTTCGGGGCGGAAAGTATTGCTTATTCAGATCTGAACCAGATGATCCGGCTGGTTGAAACCTTCGGTTTCCACCTCGCCCATCTTGATATCCGTCAAAACAGCCAGTTTCATGAGCTGGCTGTTGCTCAATTGATGAATGCTGCCTCGCTTGACGGCAACTGGTTCCTCCAGGCTTCTGAGGAGGAAAGGCTTGAATTTATAAACAAAGAACTTCAGTCGAACCGCCCCTTTACACATCCCGGGATGGACCTGGCTGAAAATGCGGCAGCGGTGACCTCCTGCTATCAGGTTCTGGCGGAACATATCGACAAATACGGATCAGAAGGTATCGGTTCCCTGATTGTAAGCATGACCAGATCCCTTTCAGATCTTTTATCGGTCTATCTGCTGGCACGGGAAGCCGGATTGACAAAACAGTCTGAGCAGGGACTTGTATGTATTTTGCCTGTTGTCCCACTGCTTGAGACCATCGAAGATCTTAATAAAGGTCCTGATATACTCAGGGCTTTCCTGAAGCATCCTTACACGGGAAGAAGTCTAAAATATCTTAAAAAGCAGAATAAACAGCAGGAGCTTGTACAGCAGGTGATGGTTGGATACAGTGACAGCAATAAGGATGGCGGTATCCTGGCGAGCCAGTGGGGTTTGTACCAGGCGCAATCCATACTGGCAAAAGTGGGGGAGGAAGAGGGTGTAAAGATCAGGTTCTTCCATGGCAAGGGAGGATCCATTTCCAGGGGAGCGGGTCCAACGCACTGGTTCATTAAAGCTTTGCCACCGCATTCCGTAAACGGGGATATCCGGCTTACCGAGCAGGGGGAGACCATTGCACAGAAATATGCCAATAAAATAAATGCCAGTTATAACCTGGAGCTGCTTCAGGCCGGGACCGCTACCACTACCATCCTGAACCGCCTTAATAAAAGCAAGGTATACGATTTCGGTGATTTAATGTCGAATCTGGCCAGGGAAAGCAAGGAGCATTATAAACAATTGATAAATCACAAATATTTTCTTCAGTTCTTCAGTGAAGCAACCCCTATCGATGCCATTGAAAGCAGCAAGATCGGATCGAGGCCGTCCAGGAGGACCGGGAAGAGGAACCTGGAAGATCTCCGGGCCATACCGTGGGTGTTCAGCTGGAGCCAGTCCCGGTTTAACATGACGAGCTGGTACGGCATCGGCAGCACATTTTTCAACCTGATGGAATCCGACCCGGAAGAATTCGGCCGGTTCAAAAAGGGAGTTGTTTATGATGCCTTTATCCGGTATGTACTGACGAATGTGGATACCAGCCTGGCTGCCACGGATGAGGAGATCATGTCGGCCTATGCATCCCTGGTCGAGGATAGCAATATCCGGGAAACCATCATGGGCCTGATGCTGGAAGAGCTTGGCAAAACCAGGGAGATGTTTGGAATTATCCTGGATAAACCGATCAGCGATCGAAGGAAACAACACTGGTATTCGAACGTGATCAGGGCAACCGCCATGTATGACCTTCACATGAAACAGATAGACCTGCTCAGAACCTGGAGATTCCAGAAACGGGAAGGTGATACAAAAGGATCTGACAACACATTGACCAGCCTGCTTCTGACCATTAATGCCATTGCAAGTGCCCTGAGAAATACAGGATGACCCGCCCTGCCTTATGAATATAACCCCGGTTATTCATAAATTTCTTTTAAAATGGGATACCAACTGAATTTAAATTAATTCTCTTCAAAAAAATACTTGACGTCCCGATAAAACAGGGATGGCCCTCCACCCGAAGAATTTATGGAATTTTAGGGGTTAGAATCCCCTGATCATCCTTTCGGCTTCAGTCCACGGTATACGGGAAATGATCAATACCAGGGCCAGGGTGAAATAAATGGCACTGCTCCTGAATTTTGCCCGGTCAGCATGCGCTTTTTTGATCTGAATGCGGCCAATCTGGGCAATAATGATTGACAGGAGCATGATGAAAATATGTTCCACCGCCCAGTATCTCAGGGCGGGATATTTCATGGCCATTCCAAAATCATGGAGAGCCCCGGTCGTGATAGGGCTTAGGAAAAAATACAAGATCAGCCCGATGAGCAGCTGTATGTGGAATAGTGCTACCAGATAAATGGTGGATTTATTATCCGATATTGTAAAATCCTTATTTCCAATCCAGCCGTAAAATGCCCGGATAATGACAATAATTGCCAGTAAAAGCAGGAACCATCTTAACCAGGAATGAATAAACAATATAAACTGATACATAATTTATGAAATTTATTAACGGGTAACTTTTGTGGGGGTAAATATAAAAAACATTCTTTTAAATCAGGTTTATTTTACAGTTATCCACGGGTAGTCGTATGACAAAATGTCAACCGCCACGAAATAATTGACATTTTTACAGCCTGCCCTGCGATAGCGGGAAAATGGGAATGCTGGTATGTATTTTGCTTAATGTATACAAGGAAGGAGTAAAAAAATGAGATTAGGAGGATTAAATATAACCAGGGAATTATTGTTAACGGCCGATGTAATGAATATGGTGAATGGCGGAATGAGCCAGCCCCATATCCATATGTCAAGGGAGGAAAAAGGTTACATCCTTCATGCACGGGTGCCTGGAGTTGAGCCTGTTAGGATGCAAATCGAAATCAAGAACAATCAATTGTTCCTGTTCCATCATATATATACCCGCAATGAAAACCTGTATGAAGGTATAAATTTTATTCCATATCATATTGGATACATTACCATACCGTTTGATGTCAACATTACCGGGATCAAGGCTCATTATGAAGACGGCGAGTTAAAGGTGATCATGCCATTCAATGAACTGTCCAACGGGTATCATAAACGGATATATATTGAGAATAATTAGACATCTGAAGAAGTCAGTTCATTGATCTCCCCATGTTCCCCTTCAAAAGAAGTCTGCACCTGACCGGACTGGTAACCATTTTCGGAAAGCAACTGGCCTGGGGGCAGTAAATACCCCTGGAAGTAAAGGATATAAGGCTGCCGGGATTCATATCCGGCTTAAAAACTGGTTCATCCCTGAAAATAGTTATTCCTGCCAGATTATCTCAGTTAATCATTTCAGAAGTCTATTCAGCTTCCATTAGTAACTCTTTCAGAGAATTTTTCAATGCCCTGAATAATATTTGTTTTGCCGTAAAAAAATGTTAATATTTACCTCTTGATGAAATTAAACCACATAAATATTAACCGAGTATGAATGATTACCAACGGATATTTGAAAACAATAAAAAGTGGATTGCCTCAAAAAAAGAAAAAGACAAGGATTTTTTTGTGAAACTTGCGAGGGACCAGAATCCGGATTTCCTGTACATAGGATGTTCCGACAGCCGGGTACCCGCCAATGAGATCATGGGGCTTGAACCCGGGGAGGTTTTTGTGCATCGTAATATCGCCAATCTGGTTGTCAACACAGATCTGAATGTAATGTCGGTGATCTATTATGCGGTTGAAAATTTAAAGGTTAAACATATCATTGTCTGCGGTCATTATAATTGCGGAGGTGTAAAAGCCGCCATGGAATCAAAGGACCTTGGGATCCTGAACCCATGGCTCCGGAATATCCGGGATGTTTACAGGTTACATAAGGATGAGCTTGACAGGTTATCGTCTGAACATGACCGGTATCGCCGGCTTGTTGAGATTAATGTCATTGAACAATGTTTGAATGTGGTCAAAACTGCGGAAGTGCAGAAAAGTTTCTTAAGGACAGGTTATCCCAAGGTAGCCGGCTGGGTCTTTGATCTTGCCAACGGTGAACTTATAGACCTGCAGATCAATTTTGAAAAAAGGCTGGATGAAATCCGCAGTATCTATAACCTTGTTGGCGAAAGCACAACCGTCAACAGCTGATCCCGGAACGATATCAGGTTTTTGAATGTAATGCAATCCTGTTTCCTTCCGTATCCAGGAAGGCCGCCATATACCCGTTATCTTCGGAGATAAGCTTGCTGGGCACCACCACCTTTCCGCCTGCTTTTTCTATTGCGGCAAGGTCCTTGTTCAAATCACCCGACGGCGATGTCAGGTAAATAAGCACGCCCCTATCCTCCGAAGGGGCATAAAAATCCTTGTGGAAAACCAGGGATCCCGGTGCTCCGGGTGTGTTTTCCTTCCAGGGAAACAACGCCATATCCAACGCATCCATTTTATATCTCTGAAATTTAATTTCAAGTACGGATTCGTAAAATTTTATGGCCCGATCCATGTCACTGACTGGGATCTCAAACCAGCCTAAGATATTGTTTTTCATGGTAGCAGTGTTTGATTCAGCCGCGCAATTTATAAAAAATATTTTCTCAGATCAAATCCTCTGCTTCATTATAATCCTGTCTTAAAACAAATCAGTCAGGATTGCCAGGACCTGAGCCGGAAAATTTCATAATGTCGTTTTTTTACAATTCAGGCTGCTGGCTCAACGGTAACTTTGTCACCATAGTAAATCAAATTTTAAAACAAAACCTACATTATCATGGAAACACAAACCGTAAAACAAACACAGGTCTTATTCGAAGAGCATGTTCAGCTGACTGGAATAAAAGAATTCGGACTGAGCTGGGATGATCTGAATGAAGGGAAAGTCAGCCTGCCACAGCAAGGTGCACGATTTGATATTTCCTTTGAAGGGGAATTAAAAGGTCCCGGGATCGAGGGTAAGATCAAAGGGGTTGATTATCTGACCATCAGGGCGGACGGAAGATTTATGCTCCGTATCCATGCGACCGTCATCACCAGGGACGGCGAATCCATTGCCCTTGAAGAAGATGGGATATTGATCCCGGATACGGAAAGTCCTTCATATGCAGACCTTCAATTCAATATGAAGTTTACGACGGCGTCGCCCAAATATTCCTGGCTGAATAATCTGCCTGTCTGGGGTGTTGGCCATATCGACAGGGCGATGGGTTCGGTATATATCAGGGGATATTCCATGTGATCCCGGAATGATAATTTTATTAATCCATGTAAAACCTACAATAAAAACAACTATGACAACTGTAAATTTAAATGAACTTGAATTAAATGAATTCATTGGTAAGACTAATTCAAATCAGCATTGTAAGGCGACATTTCCCATGCTTGGTGCACATGGGACAAAAAAATCAGCCACCGTTTATATCGAGCTTGCTCCGGGAGATCACCTGGGAAGGCATAGAGACAATGCTGAAGAATTATTGCTCATTCTGGATGGGAATGTTGAAGTGTCGGTAGGAGATGAAATAAGTCCGGCGGGCAAAGGAACAATAGCCCTGGTACCCGAAATGGTCCCCCATGATATTAAAAATACGGGGAATACACCGGCGAAGATCATCGGGTTTTTTGGTGGAGCCAACAATATTGTAGCCACTTTTGATCAGGCATGGCTGCCGCTTGATTCAAATACGGTGGATACCGCCAGGGCTTCATAAAACAGGATCGCCGGCTGTTTTTGTGGCTGACTGATTGAATTGAGGAGACGGGATATTGGTCCTGTCTCCTTTTTTTGTATGATCAGGATTGAGGATGGTTTTTTCATTTTTACATGCAATGGCCCAGGTCAGTCTTCCGGCCAGATGGCTTTCCTGGAACGAGGACTGCAGCATGGAGTTGAATGGTTTACGTTATCGAATTATCTCTTTCATTCTTTTCCTACTTTCGATGTCATTCATGAGGAATCCGGATATTCCTGTATCAATGAAAAGGACCGGGCGGGATAAGTTTTAATGTTTCCGGAAATATCCCTTAATGATGGTTCCAGGGGGTGTAATTTTAAAAAAATATCCCTAACTTGTGAAATTGCGTATAAAACAATTCATGGTTATCCGGGTCAGAATTCACGGGATCATATCCGTAATCCATATCCAGTACCTGTTATTTTGCAATGAACGTCCGGCTGAAGGAATATGAACCTGTAGATTTATTTAAACCTTTCATTGAATTTTTCTGGGAAGGGGAATTCAACTGGCAGCGTATGTCCAGGCTACAGCAACGGGTAATCCCCAATGGTTATGTTGAATTGATCATTCATTTATCCGATCTTCATTGTGATCTCTGCCAGGGCAATACCTGGGGACAATCACCTGATTATACAATTATCGGGCTATATACAACGCCATACGATGTGCATTTCAGCAACCATGTAAGTGTTTTCGGGATCCGGTTCAAGCCGGAGGGTTTCTATAATATATTCGGGGTTCCCGCTTCAGAATTTTCCGGAAAATTTGAAGATATGGAGGATATTGCAGGAACCGCATTCCGGGAATTCTGTGAAAAACTTCGGGATTCACAGACAATATCCAGGAGATTGATCATTGCTGAGCAATATATCCTGCGAAATCTTGAGAAAATGAAGCTTAACATGGATTATGTGAACCGGGCAGCGGAAATTATCAGACAGGAGAAGGGGTTCATCCGTATTGAAGATCTCTCCGGACAGGTATTCATCAGCATCAGGCAGCTGGAAAGGGAATTTAAACGCAAGGTAGGGATCAGTCCCAAGCTTTACATGAGAATTGCAAGGTTGAATGAAGTGCATAGACAGCTTGAACAGCATGATAAACTTGATTTCACTGCTGTCACCTATGCATGCGGATATTCCGATCAGGCACATTTCATCAGGGATTTCAAAAATTTAACGGGAGAAAAACCTTCCCTGTTCGTCAAGAACCGGCACCAGTATATCGTAAATCCGAGAATGGCAGACCCGGCCCGGTTCGTTTCCCTCCGGAAGGATTAGCCCGGATCAGGCAGCTCTTAGTGAACAGGCAAATCCCAGAGAATATAAGGGACAAGGAAACCTCCTGCCTTACCTCCAATCCGGCTCGAAGTTGGTTTTAAATCCTTTTCGCCGCAAGGTATCCGGCCGGATACGATTCATGCAAAAATACATTTCAGACTTTTTTAATATTGATTCATGGTGAGAATTCCTTATCTTGCCGGTCTTTACAGGTTGAAAAAAGTATGATTTCCACGATTTCCGGCCGAAAAAATGAAAGAAATCGAAACCATCGAAGATGTAATTGCCAGGCTTGACATGATCATTGAAAGATCAGTCCTGGAAAATAACTGCCTGGGAATATTTGCATTTGTGTACAAAAAGACGACGGAACAGATATTGACTGGCATCGAGAAGGACAGGTTTGAGAATCCATCCAGGATGGAGGACTTTGATTTGATTTTTGCCAGACTGTACATTCAGGCTTTTCACAATTATTTTGAAAACAAAGATGTTGGGAGGATCATCCATGAGCTGCAACAAGCGACATTCCCACGCCATCACGCCAGGTGATGGAAGGTATTCGTGAATTTGAAAAAACAGGCTATCCTGATTTTCACGGACGAACATCCAGGTACCTGTGGGGCTGCCACCCTGACCGGGGCCGAGCGCATTCACGGATTAATATCAGCGTTAAAGGGGAAAAAAATATACAGGAGAGTTATATAAATGATATTAAGAAGCTCATTGACAGGAATGGTTTATTCAACAAGATTGCCGTGTCTATGATCAGCCTGTTCATGGAAATGTCCGTCAAGGTCGCTGAAAATCTTGGTTTTTTTTATCCTGCTGCAAGACTTGAGAGAATTGAGCATTCGTTACGCCGGAATGTTTCCCGCCGATAATAAACCCGGTCCTTGTTTCTGAGTAACTATCTTAGTAAATTAAATAGTTGATATATCGGATTAAGATGTCAATGCGGCAGGTATACAGGCAAATGGTATTCCTGCATTTTTTAAAATGGATTTTTTTAATCTAAACATAATTGAATGATGGAATCAAAAAACTTCATGAACCGGAGAAAATTTATCGGTTCGGCAGCCGCCACTGCAGCCACGATCACCGTGGTGCCCAGGCATGTTCTGGGAGGCAAGGGATATATACCCCCTTCCGACAAAATCACCATTGCCAATATCGGATGTGGAACCCAGGGATTAAGGGAAATGCCTGATATGTTGCAGAATCCCGGGGTACAGGTTGTATCGGTATGTGATGTGAATAAATTTACAACGAATTATCTCGACTGGTCA
The DNA here is from genome assembly GCA_018224645.1 of Cyclobacteriaceae bacterium. Taxonomy (GTDB): domain Bacteria; phylum Bacteroidota; class Bacteroidia; order Cytophagales; family Cyclobacteriaceae; genus JAGTVG01. Next base: position 2,845 of record JAGTVG010000114.1, on the reverse strand, counting down.
CCGGAAGGGATCCGGAACCAGATCCGTGAGACACTGGGTGACCCGGCCTGGGGATCGGGTTATCAGGGTATCCCGGGCGGGAGAGACATCGGGAAGGAATTTGTTGAAAAATATTATGGAAAAAACAAACCTTCCGGTGAATATAAAGGATGCAGTTCCTATGAAGATTACCGTGAATTGCTGGAGAAGGAAAGGGATGTGGATGCGGTAAAGATCATGACCCCGGATCATCATCATGCCTACCTGGCTAGTGCCGCCATGAGAAAAGGTAAACATGTGATCACCCATAAACCCATTGCCAACCGGATGTCGGAAGGCAGGCTTGCCATTGAAACTGCGAAAAAATCTAAGGTTAAAACACACCTGCTGGCATGGAGTGAAAGGCCTGAATACGGACTTATACTTCAATGGATCAATGATGGGGTGATCGGTCAGTTAAAAGAGATCCATAACTGGTCATACCGGCCTGTCTGGGAACAGTGGCCTGCAAGACCAAAGGACACACCGCCCATACCCGGTGGATTTAACTGGGAACTCTGGCTTGGGCCGGTACCGGATATGTCCTATCATCCCCATTATACCCATAACGTTTTTCGCGGATGGTATGATTTTGGCGGCGGTAGCATTGCAGATATGGGCCATTACAGCCTGTTCCCGTTATTCCGGACCTTTGGGATTGAAACGCCTCCGGTGAGTGCCAAAGCGTATGGAACCACACACCGATACGTTGACGGCAATACCTATAAATGGCTTGAAAATGATGTCTCGTTTCCGCAGTCCTGTCTGGTCCAGTTGAAATTCCCGCAGCAGAAGAACCTGCCCGCCTTTGATCTGTTCTGGTATGACGGGGGGATGAAACCGTTTATTCCTGACGAACTTGAAGAGGACAAACGGGATATGCCGGAAGAAGGCATGATGTTCGTGGGAGATAAAGGAAAGATCCTCGCCGGATTCCGTGGTGAAAAACCAGAAATCATTCCTTCCAGGCTCATGAAGGCTTACCAGGGGAAAAAAGAACTGCCCGAAAGGGAACGTGAACGGCGCTCCGATACATGGGCTGAGGCGATCAGGGAAGATAAGGAATCCCCGGGAAGTTTTATTTATGCCGGTCCCGTCACTGAAGCGATCAATCTTGCTGCCGTCGCATTGAGGGCTGGTAAAAAGGTGGAATATGATTCTAAAAGCATGAAGATCACCAATGATGAGGCAGCCAATAAACACCTGACCAGGGAATACAGGAAAGGATGGGACTTTAACATGATTTAATATGAAACGTAATAAAAATCAATTTACCAGGAGAAAATTTATTGAAAAATCAGTTTTAATGGGTGCAGCCGGCGTGGTTGCACCGGTATTTTCCAGAAATTCCGGCGCCATGGCTACACCAAGAATGACCTATGATGATATATCCCTTGCCCAATGGGCACTTGTCCAGGAGATCAGGGATGGTAAATGGAAGAACCTCGATTTCCCACGCATTGCACGGGAGGATTTCGGGCTGAACGGAATTGAATTCGTCAATACCTTGTTTGAGGTACCGACTGTCAGTTACCTGAACCAGCTGAAGAAGAACGCTGATGACCATGGGGTAAAAATGGTGCTGATCATGGTGGATGCTGAAGGTGATGGTTGCGAGCCGACGAAGGAACTGAGAAAACAGTTTGTGATCAATCACAGGAAATGGATCGACATTGCAGAGTACCTGGGTTGCCATGCCATCCGGACAAATTGCCGCGGTCCTGAAAATGTCGATAAAACTGAGGCCTTAAAATGGGCTTCGGAATCTTATCAGATGTTGCTGGAACACGCAATCCCGGCCAGGGTGAGCGTATGCATTGAAAACCATGGGGGCGTATCGAATGATGCCGGCTGGATGGTCGACCTGATGAAGGAAGTGAATAATCTTTATTTCGGCTCCTATCCTGACTGGCGAAGTCCGGGTGATAATTTTGATAATGTGGATTACCTTGACAAGATGTTGCCCTGGGCAGTAGGCATGTCATACAGGAATCAGCCAACAGATGAGTTAACCGCCACGATGATCAATATGTGCAGAAATGCAGGATATAAAGGATGGTACGGGATCGAATCGAGCGGGAGAGAAGCCATCATGAAAGGAAAAGAACAACTAAAGAAGAATCTGGCGATATAGGAGTAGTTAAGCGATGACATCCCTCAACTACTCCGGTTGAGGGCAACATCTTATCGCTGCCTATTCATTTCTCAGGGAATTCACCGGATTGGCTTTGGCGGCACGGATCGACTGATAACTCACGGTCAGCCAGGTGATCAGGATGGCCGCCAATCCCGCCACTGCAAACGGCCAGATCCCGATATTGGTTTTATATGCGAAGGCTTTGAGCCATTCATTCATAAAAAACCAGGATACCGGAATGGATATAATGAATGAAATCACTACCAGCCGTGTAAATTCCGCGGTCAGCATCCCGACGACACTTGCCGTACTTGCTCCCATTGTCTTCCGGATCCCTATTTCCTTGGTCCGCTGTTCAGCTGTATAGGCAGCCAGGCCGAACAATCCGAGACAGGCCACAATGATTGCCAGTACTGTAAATACCGTAAATACAAAACCCAGCCGCTGTTCCTTGTCAAACATCTGTTCATATTTTTCCGCCAGGAATTCATACTCGAAAGGGGCCCAGGGGGCCTGATCAGTCCAAATTTCTTGGATGGATGCCAGAACTGCCTGTGGATGCCCCGGTTTGATCCTGACCGCCAGGTATGAACCTCTCGTATTTAAATACATGGCCATGGGCCGGACTTCATTTTTCAGGGTCTCAAAATTGAAATTTCGTACAACGCCGATCACTTCATATCTTGTCCT
>JAGTVG010000113.1 GCA_018224645.1 Cyclobacteriaceae bacterium | reverse complement strand
TATTCAATATGGCCACATCTTCAAAAATACAATATTTTTTAAAACCGGCAGATGAACCGGATGAAGACGGATAATAAATGAAGAAAATAATGGGTTTTAATTGCCGGAAATAATTATACCGAACAAAGGATTCTTTCAGGCTCGGGATTTTTATTCACCCTGAAAAATGTTGTTACTCAGGGATCCCAAGGAAATTTTTTTAAAAATATTTTCAACACATAATATAGGCTTGAAACTCTTTGGAATTAAATTTCCAGTGTATTTTTATGTAAAATTCGATATATTGACTATCGATTGGATTTTGTGGGTTATTTTTTTAATTAAATCATTCTTCATATGGATCATGTCGATGACATTGCAGTAAACATGAGCGGCAACAGGCTCAAGGGGGATCTGCCTAAGATCGGGATAAGGCCTGCCATTGATGGACGACTTGGCGGTGTCCGGGAATCACTTGAAAAACAGACGATGGGTATGGCTGTTCGTGTTTCTGAATTTCTGAAGAATAATTTGAGACATGCTGATGGAAGTATGGTGGAAGTGGTCATTGCAGACAGTACGATCGGAGGGGTGGCTGAATCTGCCTTAACCGCTGAGAAATTCAGAAAGGAGGGTGTAGGTGTATCCATTACGGTAACGCCATGCTGGTGTTATGGAATGGAAACCATGGATATGGATCCATTCATCCCGAAAGCGATCTGGGGATTTAATGGCACGGAACGTCCGGGAGCTGTTTACCTTGCCGCAGTTCTTGCAGGATACAATCAGAAAGGTCTTCCAGCCTTCAGCATTTACGGAGAGCATGTTCAGGATAATAATGACCAATCCATTCCCGGGGATGTCCGCAAGAAGTTATTATCCTTTGCCAAAGCAGGACTGGCTGTCGCCACCATGCGCGGTAAAAGTTATCTCTCAATTGGAGGGGTCTCTATGGGAATAGCCGGTTCTGCAGTGGATCAGGATTTTTTCCAGGAGTATCTGGGCATGAGAACAGAGACCGTTGATATGTCGGAATATATCAGGCGGATCGAGGAAGGCATTTATGATCGGGAGGAATATAAAAAAGCCTTACAGTGGGTAAAGAAGCATTGCCAGGAAGGGAAAAACTATAATCCGAAGGATAAGCAGAAATCGAGGGATAGGCTTGATGAAGAATGGGAATGGGTGGTGAAGATGACATTGATCACAAAGGATCTGATGATTGGAAATTCCAGGCTGAAGGACCTGGGATTTGGTGAGGAGGCTCATGGTCATAATGCCATCATATCTGGTTTCCAGGGACAACGGCAGTGGACGGATCATTTTCCGAATGGGGATTTTCTGGAAGCCATACTGAACAGTTCTTTTGATTGGAATGGCATCCGGCAGCCTTTTATGGTCGCTACGGAGAACGATTCCCTGAATGGGGTTACCATGTTAATGGGGCATCTGTTGAATGATTGTGCCCAGGTTTTCTGTGACGTACGCACCTTCTGGAGCCCCGATTCGGTAAAAAGGGTCACGGGGCACGTACTGGAAGGGAATGCCTTGAATGGCATCATTCATCTTATTAATTCCGGCTCGGCATCACTTGATGGAACGGGGCAACAGTCCATGGACGATAGTCCTGTTATGAAACCATTCTGGGAAATTGAGCCTGAAGAAGTGATCGCTTGTCTTGAAAAAACAAAATGGTGTCCGGCAAATGTTGGATATTTTCGTGGAGGAGGTTTTTCTTCCCAGTTTTTAACCAGGGGAGAAATGCCTGTAACCATGGCAAGGGTCAATCTGATCAAAGGACTTGGTCCTGCTTTACAGATTGCGGAAGGATATACGGTCAGTTTGCCTGCGGATGTTCATAGAATTCTTGATGAACGGACAGATCCTTCATGGCCAACAACGTGGTTTACACCAAGATTAACTGGAAAAGGTCCTTTCAGGGACGTATATTCTGTTATGGCCAATTGGGGAGCAAATCACTGTGCATTCAGTTATGGTCATTATGGCGCTGAACTGATCACACTTGCTTCGATGTTGAGGATCCCGGTCTGTATGCATAATGTGCCGGATGAGCTGATCTTCAGACCCAGCGTCTGGAGTGCCATGGGAATGGATCCAGAAGGGTCTGACTATCGTGCCTGCCATAATTTTGGACCTTTGTACCGTTAATTTTTTAAATGATTTATTCTGGAGATGATAAAAATACTAATTCCAGTAGCCACCTGGTTTTTATTGGTGGCCTGTTCGACAACTGAGAACTCGGAACCGATGGGAAATACTTTTCAAGAGGATATTGATTTTCTGAAACAAAGGTCAGATGCCATCATATTAAAAAATGAGGATGGCAGCAGTCAGATCGTTGTTGTACCGGAATATCAGGGCAGGGTAATGACCAGTACCCTGAATGGGGAATCAGGAATGGGATTCGGCTGGATCAATTATGAAAAGATCCGGGAAGGAACGATGGATGAAAGATTCAATGCCTATGGTGGCGAAGACAGGTTCTGGCTTGGCCCTGAAGGTGGTCAGTTTTCCCTCTTCCATAAAAAGGGTGGTAAGTTTACTCTGGATAACTGGTTTGTGCCCAAACAACTTGATGCCGATAAATTTACGGTAACAGATAAAAGCCAGGACCACGTATCGATGGAATCTGACTTTAACATATTTAATTATTCAGGAACTGAATTCCGCGTTGGAGTAAAACGTTCGATAAGGTTACTGGCGATGAAAGAGATCAGCCGGATTCTGAAAGTTGGACAAATGGATGATTATCAGGCAGTTGGATTTGAGAGTGAAAATCATCTCATCAATCAGGGAGATTCTGCCTGGACAAAGGAGACTGGGTTGTTGTCAATCTGGATTCTGGGAATGTACAATCCGGGGAATGAAGTGGTTATCGTAATTCCTTATTACCAGGGTGGTACTGGTTCACTTGGTGAAATTGTCAATGATAGTTATTTCGGGGAAGTTCCACCGGATAGACTGAAAATAGATGCCGGTGTGGTATATTTTATGGGGGATGGAAAATACCGGAGTAAGATCGGGTTGAACTGGATGCGTGCCAAGGATTTTCTGGGCAGTTATGATCCTGAAAGAAACGTCCTGACCGTGGTGAGGTATAATAAACCGGAGGAAAAGTCTGAATATGTAAAATCCATGTGGGAAATCATGGATGATCCTTATGAGGGAGATGTAGTCAATTCCTATAATGATGGACCACCGGAACCGGGAGCAAAGCCCATGGGGCCATTTTACGAACTTGAGACTTCCTCTCCAGTTAAACCACTGAAACCTGGCGAAGAAATCGTTCATATTCATCAGACTTTTCATATAAGAGGATCGGAAGAACAGCTGAATTCCCTGACTGAGCAATTGTTTGAAGTTAAAATCCAGCAGATAAAAGATGCTTTTAGTCGTTGATCCTTGTTATACAAATGATGTTATTTATTCGGGAAGAACGGGCTGATTTTTTTAATCGAATTGAAAGACCGGATTTATTTATTGGACATTCTATTATCTTTTTCTAACTTGGATACCATAATCGATTACTGTAAGATAGCCAATTTTTTATATCCATATAATTAACATTTAGACCAAAATCCTTAGCCCAATGAAATCCTTACGAACATCCCATTATATTTTGCTGGGTATTGCGTTGGTTTTCGTCAATTGCGGTGGTGGAACTGAAAAGAATGCTGGCCGGAAAAACCAGGCTCAGGAATATGCAGAAAATACTAAGCTGGAAAAGGAGATAGGCCAGCGTGCTCGATCCATGTTTCAGCCGTTGCCCGCACTCGCCGAAAACCCGGCAAATCCGGTTACTCCTGAAAAGGTTGCCTTGGGGAAACAATTGTATTTTGATAACCGGTTGTCAAGAGATGAGACACAAAGCTGCAACACCTGTCACGATCTTGCTGCTTTCGGAGTAGATCATAAGAGGTTTTCTCCTGGTGATGCAGGTATGGATGGCGACAGGAATTCACCTACGGTTTATAATTCAGCCCTCCATTCGATGCAATTCTGGGATGGCAGGGCGAAGGATGTTGAAGAACAGGCGGGTATGCCAATTCTGGAATCCGATGAAATGAATATACCTGATGAGGGATTTCTGATCCGGCGGTTAAAAACTGTCGAAGGATACCGGAAGATGTTTGCCGCCGCTTTCCCGGATGATCCGGATCCTGTTAGTTTTGAAAATTTGAAAAAAGCCATTGGAGCCTTTGAAAGAACGCTCATCACAACTTCAAATTTTGACGATTATCTGAAAGGGAATCAGGGAGCTCTTACGGTGGCTGAGAAGAAGGGTTTGAAAGCATTTATGGATGTCGGTTGTGTCACATGTCACACTGGAAGTCTTCTTGGCGCTAATATGTTTCAGAAATTCGGTGTTTTTCATAATTACTGGGAATATACGAAGAGCGAAACGGTTGATGAAGGACGGGCTAAGGAGACAGGCAATGAACCGGATAAATATATGTTCAAGGTCCCTGCACTCCGAATGGTAAGTAACACTTATCCTTACTTTCATGATGGCAGTGTCGAAAGTATTGAAGATGCCATCCGGATCATTTCGAAATTAAATCTAGACAGGGATCTTACCGATGAAGAGGTCGTTGATATTGCGGTTTTTCTGAATACCATGACGGGCGAAATACCTTCTGAATTCAGCCGTGCTCCTGATCCGATATAATGGGATCCTATGAGAACGGATAAATATTAGCCGGTTTTCATCAGGTTTTATTGACTTTTCACGTAGTAGGCAGACTATCACTATTTTAGTTTACTAACTCGATGATTGATAAATCATACAAATTAGTTGCAGGTTTAAGCTATTCAAAAGTCAGGGATATTTTTAAGGGAAAAGGAAGTCGTGATAAAAGTTCCTTTAGCGCATTGCGGATTTTCTGATTACAAGACTGGTCATGCCTGGTTCGTTTTGTTAAAACAATGATAAAAGGGAATTGTCACAATAGATTACCATGGACAATCCCCTGAAGAACAATCACTCGCTTGCAGGATTGATCAATGCTAAATATCGTTGTTTCAACAGGAACCAGAATATCCCTGAAATCCCGAAAATAATACTTCCCCAGAGGGTTGTGATGGTGGAAACCTTTAAACCGCCTGCGAGTAAGGGTAGTGGAATGCTTTCCATCCCTTCCATCGCCCTAAAAGCATCGAATAATCCAACTATCTGACCTAATATCCCGACAAATAAAGCGAAGGTACCTACCTCGAGTATTTCAGGAATCCCCCGTTTTCTCCCCTGATCAGATACCGGGATGACTGAAAATAGCTGATATGTTTTCCAGCCGGTAAGAACCAGGACGATAAGAAAAAGAAAGGATAGTATGCTCATGAAGAGCAGTCCCCCCATGTAATGCAGTTCTAAAATATTCATATTTTTTAAATTAGGTGAAACATATGGATCGAATGTAATGAATTGATTATTTATAATTTTTATTTATAGACCAATGGGGGGTATCCATAGACAATCGTTCTTATTCTTGACTTTTTTGGATAAATATAAGGAAGTTGGGGGTTCTCAAAATATGTTTATTAACCCCGATTACTCATAAATTATTTTTAAAATGGGAAACCAACTGCATGTAAATTAATTATTTTCAATAAAATACTTGACGCCCCGATAAAATTGGGATGGCCCTCTCGGCTAACAATTTATGAATTTTTCGATATAAAAGCTCCGAAAGTCGATATAAACCAGCTGTTCGTCTAACACTATGCCGGTTATAAAAATAAATGGCTAATTTGGATCTATGAAATTTCCTTCGATTTCAAAAAACCGGTGGTTCTGGCATCTTTTATACTGGATAATATCCCTTGTATTTTTGGTTTATTTTCTGGGGTATCAGACGATTGGTGTGCGGCTTACCCTCTGGTTTATCCTTACATTGGCACCAATAGTCATCCTCACTACCTATTTTTTTACAGAATTTCTTATCCCAAGATTTCTGGTGAAAAAACGAATTTTTAAATTCAGTGTATATGCTGTTTATACAGTTATTGCTTCGGTGTATCTGGAGTTGATTATGCTTGTGGTTATTTTTATTTTTGGAGCAGGATTGAATATAAGGGCTGCCAATTTTAATGCATCATTTTTAGTCGCAGGGACATATATTCCTATCGTGGTTGGAATAGCCGTTAAATTGTATCGTACCTGGCAACAATCTGAAGAATCCAACCTTCGCCTGTTACAGCAGAAAACTGAACAGGAATTGCAATTGTTAAAAACCCAGATCCATCCACATTTTTTATTCAACACCTTGAATAATCTTTACACGTTAATACACGAGAAGTCCGAAAAGGCGGGGGATGTGGTATTACAGCTTTCGAATTTATTGTCGTTTATACTATATGACTGCAAAAGCGACCGGATACTCCTAACAAGTGAAATAAAACAGATTGAAAATTATATTGCCCTTGAAAAACTCAGATATGGCCACAGGGTTGAAGTTGACATTCTGATCCGGGATAAGATCGATCACGTATCAGTACTTCCGCTTACCTTGCTTCCGCTTATAGAAAACTGTTTCAAGCACGGTGTAAAACCAACCCTGTCAAGATCAACTATTATTATTGAAATTTCAATGGACAATAACTGCCTGGTCATGCATATTAAAAACACTTTACCCGCCAAAGTATCACATGAGGATCAGGGTGGGTTAGGCTTATCAAACCTGCGAAGCAGACTGCATCTCGCTTATGCAGATAATTTTGAGATAAGTACGGATAGATCCCCCGACTTTTTTACGGTTTTGCTAAAAATTCCTGCCAATGAAACAGATTAAGTGTCTGATAATCGATGATGAGGAACTTGCTGTCAGACTGATCAAATCCTATATTGAAAAAGTTCCGTTTCTGACCCTCATTGCTGCGGTGAATTCGGGATTTGAAGCGATCGAGATACTTAATTCAAAGAATGTTGACCTGGTTTTTGTGGATATAGAAATGCCCGAATTATCAGGCATGGAATTTATCAGGTCACTTGACAGGAAACCTGCCTTCATTTTTATCACGGCCTATCGTGAGTACGCCGCCGATGCATTCGAAATTGATGCCATTGATTATCTTGTCAAACCGGTATCATTTGATCGTTTTCTCAAAGCCGTCAATAAATTTTATAAATCGAATCCCGAAAAGGCGGATGCATACACAATTTCCACGATTCAGTTACGCGCCGACAGGAAGATCCACCAAATCCACATTTCAAATATATCCTATATAGAAGGATTGAAGGATTATATAAAAATCTTTTTTGACAGCAGGGACATGTTGATTTTCAAGGAAACCCTTTCATCAATAGAAAAAAAATTGACTCCTTTCGGGTTTATAAGATGTCATAAATCCTACCTTATCCCTATTTCAAAAATAAAGTCTTTCAACGCTGAAGGTATTGAAATAAAAGACGTTTATATACCAATCGGCAGAAGTTACAAGGTCGAGGTACTGAAAATCCTGGAAAACAGGTAACCATTCCATTGACTAGCGATTCTTTGCCTAATCTTTGATAATGTATTAATAGTTCTGGCATTATCTACCGAGAGTTACCACGACATGTGGTTGCATAAAATTTGATTATTGGATTGTTTCATAAATAACTCCGGTTCTTCAGGGATATTCATTAATTCATAAGCCAGTTTTTTACTACATAATGATATTTTCCGATAACCTGCGTAATCGCGGTAAGAACTCATTTCCCAGTTTTCCATTTTTGGAACAAGATGTGCCTTTACAGGGTTCATATGAATATAATGAAAACACGTATTAGCATATTCTTCATGATTGATCATGTTACTCCAGGGTTCGTTTTTAAAGTAATTGGCATCCTCTTCCATATTTTTTATTTTCGAATGTTGTTGAAACAGGGATCCTGTCCTGTTTTTATGATGATTTACAGCTTTTGTATATGAGCTTAACATGATCCTGAAATCCTTGCTGAAATTTTGTGATACAATATCCTCTTTTGTATAGATCAAAAGATGAAAATGATTTGGCATGAGGCAATAAGCAATTATGTCCAAATGAGTAAGCAGATGTTTTTTTATCTTACTCAGAAAGAAATAATAATTATCCTTATTGAAGAATATAATTTGTTTATCGATTCCTCGATTAAAAATGTGATATAATGATTGCGGTACCATAGCTGTTTTTTGAAGGTTTGAACTGGTTGATCTATTAAACTCGTACTACGACTTAAGTCGTAGTACGAGTTTAGTAAATTTCAATAAATTTACTATCATTTTCACCTTTTTCAAAGATATTTTGAAGAAAAACAGGCGTTTTAAGGTAGATTTAATTTTTTATGAATTTCCTCCCAAGACTATGATCAGGATATTCTAATTGCAATAAATAAGTACCTGGAAGAAGATCTCCTATGGGAATGGTAATATTCACTGTATTCAATGGATAATGAGGGTTGAAAAGGGATTTCATTTTACCGGTCATGTCGATTATTTTGATGTATGTGGGGACATGCGAACGATCATTAAAAGGAATGATCAAAAACTTGTCTGTGGGATTTGGATAAACGAAAAAATCTTCCATTGCAACCTGATCACTTATCCCGGTGATGATATCCATTTCCCTAACTTCAAGTATATCGCTATATGAAGAACCCTCTGTTCCGATGGCTCTTACCCTGTAATAATAATCCCGGTTGGGGATCACATTCGCATCAGTGAAAACTGTCGTATTTTCAGGTAATGCGGCGATCCTGATGAATTCCGGGAAAAATGAATCAGCTCGTTCAACTGTATAGCCGGCTTCCAGATCGGACAGGTCCTGCCAACCTAAAATTATGGTATTTTGAAACGCAAAGTGAGTTTTTAAACCATTTGGTGCTTCGGGTTTCCCTGCTTTATCACTTATCCATAACATAGACGACTTCTGGGTGGAAGTTGAATTAAATTCTTCCGGATTCACGAAAATTACAATTTTATAAGGATTAGACCTTCGGAGGTCATCAAAGGGTGTGATTGAAATATCACCCATTACCGGTGCTGGGTAATATATTTCCTGGTCTATACTTGTTACAAATTCATCGGCTCCTGGGATGTTTTCAGAAATACAGACCCTCAACCGCTCAGCATTATCATCCCGGATGGTGAAAGAACTATTAAAAGGCACTGAGGCAAGAATCGCCGTATCTCCAAAACCAATCACATCAGGAGGCTGATCGGTCCGCTCAAGAATGATCATCTGAAAATCCAATGTGGTATACCCGACATTTATCCATGTATTTTCTGATGGATTGAAACGCCATTCCCGTATTTTAACGGCATAATTAAATTCACCTTCCTCCAGGGGATTTGCCCAAATAATTTCATTTGCAGGGACATGCAACTGAATTTGTGACAATATTTTATTTCCGTCAAAGTTGGCTGGTACAAAATAATTTGCCACTGAAACGTCCTTATCCTGTAAAGGAATAGAAAGTTCGATACTGATCGAATCTCCATCCGGATCAATAACATTCAACGGGAAAAAGTAAGGTTGGTTTGTCTTATTTTTAAAAGGAAAATAATTCAGGATTTTAACCGAAGAGTTTGCCCCCAGATATGGATCAATCAGAATCTGTGCTTCCACGTAAAAAGGGGTACTCTCCGAGTTCTCCATATTATCTATTCCCCCATTACGATTGAATTCCCGATAACCAATCGTGAAAGTACCCGGTCCGGGAAATGAATGATCCGCATAAAAAACATTGAGAGCAACCTCCTCGTCCAGCAGTTTATAAAAATCAGGTTTCCCAGCCTCAAAATTTATAGGCTCGGAACCATCCCCGAAATCCAGAGATCCACCACCGAACATTATGGTCGAACCGGCATCTACGAATGCAGTAAGGGAGATCCTGTAGGAGAGTGTATTGTTTTCAAGGAGTGTGGCTGTTATGAATCCTCCGCGTATATGTGCGGCAAACAGCGATGAATGGGAAATATAAAATATCCAGGATAAGCATATTAGGAGTAAGATCCGTTTCCCCAAATCCATTTCAAACAGGTTCTATGTGTGACAACGAAAAAATAAAAAAATTCGTTCTACCTGTCAAATTCTTTTTCCACCGTTTCCCACCAGTCCTTCAACATAGCATCTCGATCGATTGAGGTATAAACATGAATCTTTCGCTGAATATTTTCAGGCGGGGTTAAAACCTCTTCCTGTTTTGTGAATTCCGGATGGGCGAGCGCTTCAATTAAGGCTAGATCCCACATGATCCATTCCATGTTCTGAGGGGAATGTGAAAGCCACCGGGCGGCAAGATAATCCCAGATTCCCCCTTTCCCTGCAAGTTTTTCAAGGACTTCCTCCTGGCGGAAACGGAACTCATAAAGGATATTTACCGGCATAACATGCAAATCCAGCCCATCCGTATTAAAGGCTGTATTCAGTGCATTCAGGTCACGGCGGGCATTAAATTCATCCTTGTCCCATACTTTCCTGTTGGCAAAATATTTTCCAGAGAGGCAATAACAGTCGACTTTAGGAATTATTTCAGGTGCCAGCAGAATGGCAGATGCGATATTGGTAAGTGCACCCAGTGAGACAACAGTCAATTTTTCCCCAGGTTTTGTTTTTTTTGCACTTTGGATGATGAACTGAGCGGCCGGGGAATTACTGGGTTCACTGCCTCCCCAGGGTTTGCCAACAATCATATCTGCTCCGAGTGGCGAGGGAATATCCTGTCTGTCCAACAGCCGGAGAATATCCTCGTTAATTTTCTGGCTTTCCCAAACCGTATTTTCAGGGGAAAGGTGATGCTTCCATTGCGCTGAACTCAATGCATGAATCCTGAAGCCGGGCTCAAGCAATGCCCGGGTAATGGCGTAAAGATCATCGATCTCGTTGGCTGTGTCAGCATCGATGATCATGGATTTAAATTGCGGTTGTAGTTTTGTGCCAGTCAAGGCACCCACCAATGGCAGAGCCAGCATTGAATTACCCAGCCGTGACAAAAAAATCCTTCTGTTCATTTTTCGCGGTCAAAAAGCAATTAAAAATAATAAAGATGAAAGAATCTGCCAAATCTCAGGATAAGTTAACCAGAAAAATTCATAAATTTTTTCTACCTGCCAGTAGGCAGGCCTGGCTGACGGCTTTGCTCCACTGAAGCTATGCGAAAGGGATGCAGGCAGGCGCCCGGAGGGCTTTCCCGATTTCATCGGAACGAGGGTTTACCCTGTCACGTATTTTATTGAATATAATTAATTTACATGCAGTTGGTTTCCCATTTTAAAAATATTTTATAAATAATCGGGGTTAAAAATCAATGCATATGATCTGCATCATAAAACCATCGTCATATAATGCTGATTTTAGCATTAAAAAAGGAAGTATGAAAACAATCCATATCCATGATATCCTCGATCTGATCTATTCCTCCGGGAAAACCTTTACAATTGATTCCCTGAAGGAAGAAGTACAGCATATATACGGGAAGGATGTTCATTTCAACAGTTGTGCCGATCATCGTTTCGGGGTTGAAGGAATGATCGATTTTATGCTGAGCCGCGGTAAAATTGATGTTCATGGGGACAGGATTTATCCTGCGGGGGCTTCCTATTGTGATCATTGACCTTTCCGCAGAGGAAAATCATACCAGGTCAAGAAAAGCATTGAGATAATCATCCATGTGGATGATCCGATATTTAGAAACAAGTTTTTTCTCAATGTTCAAAAAAGCGGATAATTCAGCAGGATGTTTATCCTCCTTTGCCGCTTTTCCGATCAATGCCGCACCATAAGCTGTGGCCTCATTCAGGTTGGTCAGATAGATACTGGACTCCGGATAAAATGCTGAGATAAGTATATTATAAGCCTGGTTGTTGCTGAATCCACCTTCAGTAAATACAGGCATTCCATTGATCATATCCGACCGGTCAAGTGAAATTTTTGTTTGAATTGCCAATGAAAGATTCAGAACAGCATAGGCCGTTTCCTTATTCCTGAAGAATGAGGGGAGACTTTTACCCTGCTGGATCTCATTAAATGGAAAAGTTCTGCCATTTTCGATCACCCTGGCTTTAGATTCGGGGAATTGGCCGGTTCCGGATGTTACTCCCGGCAAAATAAACAGTTTTTGTTCGCCAGTGATCTTTTCATATAGCGCCTGATCAAATTGGGGAATATTACCATTCCCATGTATTTCCTTCAGGATCTGATCATAAGCTTCAAATTCGATCCCTCCCATAAAAATGGAAGTTTTGATGGGTTTGGAAAAAGGGCTAAGGTTAAAAAAGACGACTTTCCCCAATTCATCCTGGTTAAAATGCACTTTATCTCTTTCATGCATGATCACACACCAGGTCCCTGTAGAATTTAAAACAAAATCCTCCTTCGAAGTGATCAGATGTGGCAGGAGGGAAGCATTGGAATCATGTATTCCTGAAGTCACAAGGGTATCTTTATCCAGTCCGGTTTTCTCAGCTACTTCCGGTGTGATTTTTCCGAGGATCTTCCAGGGATCTTTAATCTGTGTGGGAAGCAGTTTTTTAATCCCCATTTTTTCAGCAACGGTTGACCAGTCATTTTTATTAAAATCCCATAAATAGGTATGACAACCAATATAGGTCGGATCGGCCACCACTTTCCTGGTCAGCCTGTAGCAGAAATATTGAGGCAGATTGAGAATATACCTGGTACGGTCAAACCTGGAATTAAATTTTCTTTTAACAAACCAGATTCCTTTGGCAATATTTATCAACAAGTTGAAATCCGGGGTACCCGTAACCTGCTGTAATTTTTTTCTGGAACCAAATTCCTTATAAAATTCATCATGAAATTCTTTCCCAGGATCAGTTGTATAGGATATTACGGGAACAGT
>JAGTVG010000112.1 GCA_018224645.1 Cyclobacteriaceae bacterium | reverse complement strand
GGATGATTCTTCTTTCACCGCTCGAAATAACAGGCAGGGTATAACTCAGTAATACTTCATGCGATGTGGCATTCTTTGCTTCCTGTGCTTTTATGACATAATCAAACCCATATCCGATCCTCAGGGAATTATCTTTGAAAAAGCTGTATCCGAGTAATGCGATCATGGCTTCTGACTGCCTGAACGACAACCCACCCCATAATCTTTCCCGGAATGTTGCCATCAGGGAAACATCGAATGAGTAGGTTTTCAGATCGGTCTTTACCAAAATGGAGGGCCTCAGGACAATGTCATAATTCAATTGATAATCATACCCTCCGGTAAGGTACATATGAGTCTCAAGTGCATTCTGCAGACTGTCGATCCCATAATCGAACTTACTTTTCAATAAATGGTTTGCACTGACACCGATATAATATTTTTCAGCCCGGTAATAAATGCCTGCACCCAGATCAGGACGAAACTGGGATTCTTTCCCCGACTGTCTCAAGGGGTCATCAGGATCATACCATCTGTATTTGTCAAAATCGGTCGTCTGTGTGTATACGCCGCCACGTAAACCGATGCTTAATTTTGCATTCCTGATGGGGATATGGTAGGCAAAGGAAGCCTGGGCTTCAAGATTGGTCAATGCCCCGAGATTATCATTCACTACATGCAGACCTGCCCCGCTGTTTAATTTCAGAATAGGTAGGTTGGCACTGATTACCTGCGTGGTTGGATTCCCGGACCCATCGAAGGTGGATTGATATCCAAGCCATTGTGTCCTGTGAATGGCCGTAAAATTGATCGCTCCCGGGATACCGGCATAAGCGGGATTATAATAGAGGGTATTGAACATATATTGCGTAAACTGGGGATCTTGCTGGGAAAATACCCAATGACCGCAAAACAATAATCCGATGATCAACAGATGCCGGCGCATTAATTCATAACCAATTATAGAAAAAAAGTTATTGTAATTATGATACTAATATATTACAAAAACAATTGAAAATAAAAATTCTTTGCCTGTACGGCGTACTGAAGACACGTCTTTATTTAATATGATTGGCTTTTTTTATGTACATCTCCAGTGCTCCGGTCATGGATGGGGCATCAGGCTGCGGGGCCTCAATGTCAAGGATCAATCCGGCCTCGTTTACCGCATGGGCGGTGGTTGGCCCAAATGCTGCGATCCTTGTTTTGTTCTGTTTGAATTCAGGGAAATTATGGAACAGCGACTTAATCCCGGAAGGACTGAAAAATGCAATGATATCGTAATTCACATCAGCCAGATCGGAAAGATCACTCGCCACCGTACAATAAATGACCGCCTCCGTATATTTATATCCATTGTTCTCCAGGAAATCGGGAATATCGTTCTTGCGTATATTGCTGCAGGGAAATAAAAAATTTTCGTTTTTATGTTTCTTAAGGATCTCGATCAGATCCCGGGCAGTTTTGGCCCCGGTAAAGATCTTCCTTTTTCTGATGACGATGTATTTCTGAAGATAGTTTGCCGTCTGTTCTGAAATACAAAAGTATTTCATATCCGCCGGCATTTCGATCTTCATCTCATTCGCCAGGTTAAATAAATGATCTACGGCATTGCGGCTCGTGAAGATGATCGCCGAATGTTTCAGAATATCGATCTTCTGTTTTCTGAAATCCTTAAGCGAAACCGGCTCGATATGAATGAATGGCCTGAAGTCAATTTTCAGTTTGTACTTATCCCTTAGATAATCATATGGCGAATTACCATTCTGCGGGTCGGGCTGAGAAACCAATATACTTTCTACCCTATTTAATCTTTCCTTGTCAAACAACATAGCTACATTCCTATCTATTTTTCTTAACTATATAATATTACTTATGAAGGATGATTTAAGTAATATTTTTAATCCTATCAATACCGGAAATATTTCTGCGATGCAAAGATAAGCAAATAAATACAATTTTTTATACGTTGTCGAATTCAAAAATTTAATGAAAAGTACAGTCATACGGAGGAAAGCCACAATCAGGAGCAAATGCGAAAGCAACTTTCCAAGGGAATCAGGAGTCATCTTAAAAATAAATAATGATGCAATGATGACGATGAAAAATACAAGACTGAAAAAATTGGTCAACCGGATCAATTCGAAGGTATGGATTACCTTCACTTCCCTGATCTGGAAAATATCTGTCATAATGGCTATGATAAAGATCCTCACCAGATACCAGAAAAATAAAACAATGATGAGTACCATCCATAATGAGATAAATCCGAATATGGATCCGATTTCAACCCTGCCGCCCAAACCATCCAGATGTCTGAGGATCATCAGGGTGATAAAGGACATGACAATGGACAATCCAATAATAAACCCGATATCCACTCGCGTAATACTGGCGGTCCGGTCCAGAAACTCATCCACGCTCACCCGGAGAAATGTATTGGATATATTATAATAATCAATAAATGCCCGGCGGTTATTGTTCAGGAAAAAAGCATACAGAATAAAGATTATAATTACAGCAATCTTGGTAGATTCCATTGCTTTTGAATATAGAACTCCCTGAATGGGCAGAAACATTTCGTCTTCCATCGATAAAACAAGGCCTTCATTGGGCGTTACGATCCTGGTTTTAAGATGATCGAGTTTGTCGCCGGAATAAAGACTGACAAAAAATTCTGGTTGGCGGAAATAACCGGACAGGCTGTCAATGGAATAAACCCTAACTTGATGCCGATCAGAATAATCGATCAGCATATTATTGATGAAAAAACCGGTTTTCGGCGAATATTCGATCTGGAGATAGGAATCCTTATATAAGTTCACATCGAGTTTGAAATGAACGACACGGGAATCCCTGTTCACGGAGGAAAGATAAGGGACCAGCATTGAAGTGCCATAATCATAAACAAGCCAATCAGGTTTCAGATCTTTCACCATATAATATGCCTGCGTTTCCTGCGCTATGGAATTTCTCCCTGAAACGGTAAAAATTAGAATGAAAAAAAGAAAAAAAGGTCTATGCACGTCCCTGTTAGAATCTGTTTTGCCTGTTCTCTGCAAAAATATGAAATGTAATTAATTGTGGATCACAATTTTATCTGAATTATTTAAATAACTCCCGTTTACCGTCTAGAACCTGCTGGAATAACCGATATGGATTTTTGAATGGTTTAGCCCTAAAGGCTGCTCACTTGACTTCCCAAGGGCATATACGATCTGAAGTAAGCCGGCACGTGTTGAAATGCTGAATCCTCCACCAAATCCGAAAGGACGGTCCTGAAGACGCTGACCATTGATATCATACCCCAACCCGGAACCGTCGAAAAAAAAGAATAACTGGGAATCATTTTCAAACAGGTACCTGTATTCAACGGTCCCGGTGAGATACCCGGATGCATAAAAAAATCTTTCGTTGAATCCCCTTATGCTGTTCAGCCCGCCCAGCCTGAAAAGATCATTGAAAAACAACTGGTCATTATCGAGATAACCGGCAGTGATCCTTGTAAGCAGAATATTCCTGGGGAAAAGTTTAAAATATTTATCAACCCATAAACTGGCCCTTACCTGGAACGACTTCTCCCGGAGACCCTGGTAACTATCCGAATTTATTCCTGCATTCCGGATTATTTTTTTATTCCCGAATTGAATGGACCCATCAATGAAAATTCCATGTTCAGGAAAAAAAACCCTGTCAAGCGTATTCAACCGGTAACTTAACCCGTAGTAATTGATGTCATAATCCACCTGGTCCAGCTGGGGCATGTTTTGAAAATCACCTGTACTTAACAACCTGGACGAGACGTACGTATAATTCAACCCCATGCTCCCTATCCTGAGAGGATTCAGAAAAAAATTGACATGCAGATCGCGATTGATGAAGGTCGTATCCTGCTTTAAAAGATGAAAATCAAGATTCAGGTCCAGCGGAGATCTGAACAATGCCGGATGACCATATCCAAGACTGATTTCCTGCATCAATAGATTAGGCTTCTGCCATTCCAGGTTTAACTTTTTGCCCGACCGGAACAAATTTTCGAGCCCGAGGAAAAGCTGCCCGGTAACCAGTAATTTATCCGGTTCATTTTCATTTGGGAAAAATCCGATGATCCCATCGAATGCATTGGCTTTTACAGGTTCCAGGTCCAGACTGATCGTACTGGAATCATGAGGGTAATTTACGGCAGGTTTTCCGTTCAGCCTGATAAATTCCAGCTGCTTTAAACGGTGGGGAATATTATCTATCCTTCGCTGGTCATAGGGAATTCCCGGACGAAGATTCAGAAAGGCAGCCAGAAACCCCGTATTCATGCTGATTCCCTGGCTGATCTCCAGCCGACTAAAAACGACATGAGGTCCGGGATCGTAGGCAAGCTCGGCCCGGATACGGTTATCCTTGATCTCAATATTTTTTAATTTCAGGGATGCGAACGGATAACCATGATTTTCAGAATATCCTATCACGGTTTTAAAGAGCCTGGTAATGCGGTTGAAATTGAAGATCTGATCCTGAAAAATATCCTTTTTAAAACCGGTCTTCAGAAAAATCTCATCTGGAAGATTTCCCTGGTCCAGGACAGCCCATTTAAAAGGTTCCCCCAGGCTGATATATACCCGGCAGGTCGCCGAATCAACCACCTCGCTCCGGCAGGTTGCCAGCAGATAACCCATTTCGTAAAAATTATGCATGAACTGGCCGAGATCCCGGTTGTTTCTAACCTTCGCCTGAAACAACTGGTTCATCCTGCCTTCATCGATCCTGGCCATATCCTTCTCAGACATATAAAGACTATATTTGTCAAAGGTCTGGGCGACACCTATACCGTTCCAGAAAAACAGAAAAACCAGAAGATGATGTTTATTCAAAAAAGTAATATCGTTTTTTGTAAAATTATTTAAAAATGGCCGGAATTTATGTACATATTCCTTTTTGTCGACAGGCATGCCATTACTGTGATTTTCATTTCAGTACTTATCATAAACTTATCCGGCCGGTTCTCGAAGCCATTGGCAGGGAGTTACACCTGCGGCAGGATTATCTGCAGGGAGCCGCCGTCGAGACCATTTATTTTGGCGGAGGAACACCCTCACTCCTGAACCCGGAAGACCTGCAGGTACTGCTGGATCAGATCTATGAAATATTTCCCGTTCCGGGATCGTGTGAAATTACCCTTGAATCGAATCCCGATGACCTGAATAAAAAAAAGGTCCGGGCCCTCAGGTCCATGGGCATCAACAGACTGAGCATCGGAGCCCAGACCTTCCATGATGAATATCTGACCTATCTGAATCGCGTTCATACCGCCGAAGATATCAAACGTTCATTTTTTAATGCCAGGGAATGTGGTTTCGACAACATCAACCTGGACCTGATATACGCCATACGGGAAAATTATACCGACATGCTGAAAAAAGACCTGGTAGAGATCGGAAATCTCAGACCGGAACACATTTCCGCCTATTGCCTTACCATCGAACCTGTTACGGTATTTGGCCGGTGGCTGGATAAAAGCAAAATCCCGCCGGTACCGGATCATGAGGCAGCAGAACAATTCGAAATCATATCGGAACATCTCGGATTACTTCAGTACGATCATTATGAAATTTCCAATTTCGCGCTTCCCGGATATTTCTCCCGGCATAATACAAACTATTGGATGGAAAACGTCTATCTGGGCATCGGCCCCTCCGCACATTCCTATAACCTCAAGCAAAGGCAGCATAACCTTGACAACAATTCACGCTATATCAAATCCCTGACCATGGGGAATATACCAGCCACGATTGAATACCTATCCATTCCAAACCGCATCAATGAAAGGATACTGACCGGGTTGCGTACCAGCCGGGGATGCGACCTGAACGGCATCCGGAAAGATTTCGGGGTTGATATCCTGGGAAAAAACGGGGATTATATCCAGGAACTGGCTGATAAAGAAATGGTTATCCTTACCGATGGGATAATGAAGCTGAACCGTAAAGGCATGTTGTTTGCAGACAGGATCGCATCCGATCTATTTGTTTCAGAAGGAGAAATTTGAAGATTTCAAACGGTTTGTCAAAATTGACTGTAATTTAAGCGTTGTTTTTTATTGTTTGATTATATTTGGTTCGGAAACACTGGGCATAAATGACTAGTGACGAAAAACGGGCACTATTACTTTTAAAATCTGTCATATTCCACTACCATGGTTTGGATGAGGATGAACAAAAACTGCTCGATGAGGCCGCCAAACAGATGGATGCCCAGGAAGAATTGAAATGGGCCAATGAATTCATCTCAAAAGATTATTTATCTGCCTTCGAAAGAGCCCGTGAATATCTGAACAATACCATCGCCAAATACGATAAGGAAAAGCGCCTGAAATACCTCGATATGGTCTGGAAAGCAAACAATAAAAAGGGATACATTACAGAAATGGAAGCCACAGCCATGCTTAAGCTGGCTAAAGACTGGCAGGTGGAAAACGAGTTGATCGAAATGGTTAAAAAATAGTATTATTCCCTTGAAACTTCCGGCAAGCGTACCTTTAAATATCATTTTCTGTTTATTTTATTTTCTGCCGGCCATTTTTTCTTATGGACAGTCTAACGAAACAAAAACATATTCCGGACGGGATTCATTGCGGGGTTCCCTGGGCGAATTCAGGACAGTCTTTGATGTAAAACATTATGATCTCCATGTTGCGGTCGATATCCGCTCCAGGTCCATCTCCGGGTGGAATGACATATTGTTAGAAGCCGTCAGGCCGTTTGAAACGATCCAGCTCGACCTGTTTGAGAATATGATCCTCGATTCAATTCTTTACACTGGCAGGAGACTTGTTTATACCCGTGAGGCCGATGCATTCTTTATCCATTTTCCGGAATCCATAAAGCAGCATGATACATTAACCATTTCGGTTTTTTATCATGGTGAACCGCTGGTCTCTGACAATCCTCCCTGGAACGGCGGATTTGTATGGGAAAAGGATTCTCTAGGACGGAACTGGATCGGTGTCACCTGCGAAGGGACCGGTGCAAGCCTCTGGTGGCCAAATAAGGATCATCTCTCGGATGAGCCTGACAGCATGCATATTACGATACGAGGCCCTGATTCCCTGCTGGCTGTTTCGAATGGATCGCTTATCAGGGAAAAGTCATTCCCCGGGGGAATGAAGGAATGGACGTGGAAGGTCAGTTATCCGATCAATAATTATAATGCCACCCTGAATATGGCACATTATTTCCATTTCCGGAAAACGTACCAGAATGCAGATGGAAAACATCTCCCGCTGGATTATTATGTCCTGGATTACCATGCCGCTTCAGCGCCTGAACATTTTGAACAGGTAAAAGGGATGCTGGAATGTTTTGAGCATTACCTGGGGGAATTCCCCTTCTGGAATGACGGTTATGCGCTGGTAGAAACACCTTACTGGGGAATGGAACATCAGAGCTGTATATCCTACGGGAATGATTACGTGAACAATGAATACGGTTTTGATTACATCATCATTCATGAAAGTGCACATGAATACTGGGGAAACAGCGTTTCAACGAAGGATCATGCCGAACTCTGGATCCATGAAAGTTTTGCAACCTATATGGAATCCCTGTACGTGGAATACTTTCAGGGAAAAGAAAAAGCACAACAATACCTGAACGATCAGCGGAAAATGATCTACAACCTCAGGCCCATCCTGGGTCCGCTCCACGTGAACTACGATGAATGGAATGATGCGGATATGTACTATAAAGGCAGCTGGATGCTTCACTCGATCCGCAATACGGTAAACAATGACAGCCTGTGGTTCACCATGCTGAAGGCCATATATCATGAATTCAAATATCAGACGGTATCGACGGAAGACATGATCGGTTTTATGGATGGAATGACGTCCTATGACCTTAACCCCATTTTCCGGCAGTTTCTGACAACCACTGAGATCCCGGTACTGGATGTTAAAGTAAGGGCCGGGAAAAAGGGGGTGAGATTGTCCTATCGATGGAACAATGTTCTCAGGGAATTTAATATGCCGGTCGTGCTGAAATTATATCAGGATCAGGAGTTGACTTTATACCCGACCACCAAACGTCAGAAAAAAATAATGCCGGTGGATCGGGAGGATCAACTCCATTTTGACACCGGCCTTTTTTATTACGAAGTTTCGGATTGAACCGGAGGGTGCATGTCCGCACCAACTTAACCCCGATTATACCTGCCGCAGCACAAGGCTGCAAACAAATATATAAATGCATATCTTTAATTTAAATGGATAGAACAGATAAATATGTTTACAGAGACATTTAAAG
>JAGTVG010000111.1 GCA_018224645.1 Cyclobacteriaceae bacterium | reverse complement strand
GAAAAGGATCAATTCACAGGCCCCCGTTGCTGAATAATATCTTCAAGCTGCCTGATGGCCGGATCATCAGGATAAATTTTTTTCAGGTCTCCGATATACGTTCGGCCCTGATCATATCGCTCCTGCCGGATATAAAAAATGGTCAGTGCATATAATATTTCTCCATTACCAGGATCCACCTCCAGTCCCTTCAGAAAAGTCCTTTCCGCTTCCGCGTACTTATTAAGGTTCTGATATGCCAGGGCCTGGTTATAATAAATCCGGGGATTGGAGGGTTCTATCGCTGCAGCTTTTTCCAGGTATTTAACCGCCTGATTCATGTCACCATTTTCTGCATATAATAACCCCAGTGAAAAAAAACCGGGTCCGTAAGCCGGTTCAATGGTCGTCACCAGTCTGAAAAGGTCTATGGCCTTTGTATTTTCACCCTGATTATGATAAAGATGTGCCAGATTTATCCTGGCCGGGTTAAACAATGAATCAAAGGAGATGGCTTTCCACAAGGCCTCTTCAGCCGCCTGTAATTTCCCCTGCCTTTCCAGATACCTGGCAACCTGCAACTGCCCGCCCGGAAAATCCGCCCGCATTTCAAGCATTGACTGGTATTCCGGTAATACATCCAGGTAAAGTCTTCGGAACTCATCGCTGAAACCGGATAATGGAATATCGGTCAGGGCATCCAGGGCCATTACCCTGACCGACCTGACCGGGTCTTTCAACAAGGGTGTGATATAATTATACCGCATTTCCGGCGGGAATAACTGCATGGCTTCAATGGCTGTATACCTCACTGTAGGATCAGGATCACCAAGTGAGCGGATAATGGCCGCATTTGATTGTTCGTTGTTGATGAATCCGAGATACCAGACAGCCGTAGCGCGGGCAATGGCAGGCTGGAACCTGCTCCTGATCAGCGTATCCAGGACCGGTACCGCATCCTCGCTCCTTGTACTTCCGAGACTTAATACATCGGCATAATTTTTACTTCTTTCCGGACCATACCATTTTTCAACCCAGTCTGATGCCCACAAGGCATTCTTATCAGTATGGCAGCTGTTACATGCATTCGGGACTTCATAGGTTACAGAAAGATCAGGCCGTGGCACCCTGAAACTATGATCCCTGCGGTAATCATTCCCCATGTAAACCCGCCCGTCCATATGACAGTTTATACAATCCTGTCCTCCCAGTGTATCCGCATGAAAATGATGCTCAAAAACATCATATTTATCCGGTGCATGGCATTGCAGGCAAAGCCCATTGCCTTCCATTATGATTTTCGCGGTATGAGGATTATGACAATTGGTGCATTTGACGTGATTGCTATACATTTTGGACTGGAGGAACGAAGAATAAACAAAATTTTCATCCAGGATCTGGCCATCCGGAAAATAAAGATGATCCCTCAGGATCTCAGGGGCATAATGATCACGGAACGTCCCTTCATGATCATATGCTTTGGTAAACTGAACGCGTCTAGAATGGCACCTGGCACAATCGTCTACCTGCTGTTCCGAAGTACTGATGCTTAACATTTCCAGATGTTCCAAAGCATGGTAGGCCGCTGAAGAATCGAAATTTTCAGAATTCACAAATTCAATATGGTCCCTGGAAGGTCCGTGGCAGGCTTCACAACTGACATCGAGCAGTGTATAAGTGGTGTGAAAAGAATCCGCTTCATTGAAATAATTCTTGTGAAGATTTGTGGAATGACAATCGGCACAGGCTGTATTCCATGTCATGCTGCCATTGGTCCAGTGAAGCCACTCCTTCAAGGCAATTTTCATATCCGGATAAAGATCGAACCATCTTTGTTTTTCGGTATCCCAGGCAAGGCGAAGGCACTGGTACCTCCCATTGGGAAAAGCCACGATGTATTGCTGAAGCGGCCTCGTACCGAAGGTATATAGAATTTCATAGTTCTCATTTTCACCTTCCGGGCCTTCTGTATTGACCATGAATTTACCGTCTTCACGGTAAAGCCGGGTTGTAACACCCTGGCTACTGAATACAACATCATTAAAATCACCCTTGACCGTGGAATCATTCGCCACCATCATGGCCTCGTCATGATCGGAACCTATCCACTCATGGTATTCCTTTTCATGGCATTCTATACATGCAGCCGTACCGGCATAGAGATGGTCGGGCAGCCCCTCCACTACCCTGGGTAAACCGGGGGCTTGCTGGCCTGCCGGTGGATCCTTTCCTTCCTGGCCGCACCGCTGGAAAACAAATAATGCCTGGAAAATGAGCAGGGAAACTATAATGAAGGAATAAATTTTCGGCTTTAAACGTCTGTCCATAAAAAGCTATTCTGTCCTCAGATGGCCTCCCCGCATTTACTTCAATGGTTCTGTTCAGCCAAGTCGTTTGGGATATAAACCCCTGTCGATAAATTCACTGATTCCGTTTATAACGACCGGCTTGTCTTCCTGGTATGTGACCCCCAGCCATGTTTCGTCAGTCGGCAGTACTTTCACCCTGGCTTTATTATCCTTGATGAGCTTGTCAACAAAGGAAGGAATATAAAATTCAGCCTTCGGATTATCATGATTCTTTTCGATAAAGGACCTGAACTGCCTGTCGAGTTCTTCAAAGATCCATGGAGAAAACCCCCAGAAGTTCATGGATACAGGATCATGGGGCTGAAGCATTTTGAATTCCCCGTTATCTTCAAAATATATTTCCCCGTTCCTTTTACCTATTTTAGTCAGTTCTTTCACATCCACCAGGTAATTATTCCTGTCAGCAGCACACACGCCTCTTGATACGGTTCCGTAATCTGAGAGGGTATTGACCAGTTTGTAACCCATGAGAAAAAGCGTATGGGGATCCTCGTTTGATCTCAGGGCACCTGCCATTGCACGGAATGCCTGGGCGCCATAAAAATCATCTGCATTCAGGATGGCAAAGGGTGTATCCACTTTGGGAGCGGAGGAAAGCATTGCATGGGCCGTACCCCAGGGTTTGGACCGGTTGATCTCATATTGGTCCTCATATTTTTTAAATTCATCCTGATACACATAATCGATCCCGATCATGCCCCTGAAACGGTCCCGGTAATGATGATCAAAGGCTTCCTGCAATTCTTTACGGATAATGAAAACTACCTTTTTATACCCATTCCGGATTGCATCGTGGAGGGAATAATCCATGATGGTTTCCCCGTTGGGACCAATCCCCTCCAATTGTTTCACACCTCCATACCTGCTGCCGATCCCGGCGGCCATGATTACCAGACTCAGATCCATGATTTTAATGTTTTTTTAGCAACTACGAAAATAGGAATCCAGATCAAGATCAGGAAATTTTGCCGGAATTATTTGACCCGTATTGATCCCCTCTAATTAGTTGGCGCGCAATTTTGTGAATGATCTGAACAGAAAATAGGTACCCGCGGCCGCCACGATAAACATGATCGTTGCTGTGAGGGGATTACCATATAATATGTTCCCGATCCCAAAGAGACTTGCGTAAATGATGATACATCCAATGAAAACCATCAGGATCTGAATTGGCATCTCCCAGCTTCTTCCCACATAATGTTCATTAATAAACCTTCCTTCTCTTTCAGCTTCATCCACTACCTTCTTCCAGCCCGGTCCTCCGGGATGCGTCAGCTGATAAAAATCCTCCAGGGTCTTTTTTTCTTCCGGCCTGGTCAAATAGGTGGTGATGATCCAGGAAAGGGTGGTGAAAACAATCGATATGATCAGTTTTATAGGAAAAACAGTTCCACTAAGGGCTTTTATCCCATAAGCCTTATAATCAGGAGGCAGAGGATAGAAGGTGCCAAACGTATCGGCCAGCCACATATCACTGATGAAAAACACAAGCACAACCGCGGAAAGAGTGGCCACGATCATGGCAACCACTTCAGTCCAGGCATTGATCCTCCACCAGAACCATCGCAGCAGGTAGATCAATCCTGATCCGGCACCCGATAACAAAAGGATGTTAAAGGCCTGGGTGGCATCCTGCAGGAAGAACAGGGACAGCAAACCGGCGAATAGCATCAGCAGTACGGTTGAGATCCTGCCCACTGCCACAAAATTCTTTTCAGTGGCTGTGGGGTTGAAAAACCGCTTGTAGAAATCATTCACCAGGTATGAGGACCCCCAGTTTAAATGGGTTCCGATCGTCGACATATAGGCTGCGATGAGGGAGGCCACAACCAGTCCGAGCCATCCGGGATCGAGTTTCGACAACATCACAGGGTAAGCTACATCATCACGCAGATATTGCTCCGTAATCGCAGGAAAATCAGCCTTTATTGATTGAAGATCGGGATAAATGATGAGAGAGGCCAGGGCAACAATGATCCATGGCCATGGACGAAGTGCATAATGAGCAAAATTGAACAACAGGGTCGCCCCGATTGCATTCCTTTCATTTTTTGCTGCAAGCATACGCTGGGCAATATATCCTCCTCCACCTGGTTCGGCGCCAGGATACCACACCGCCCACCACTGTACGGCAACGGGTATGATGAGCAGGGGAATATATACGGAAGGATCCGTAAATTCAGGGACAAATGATATTTTTCCCTGAAGTGAGGGATGGTTCAGCAGATTCCGCAATCCTCCCACCTCTGGCTGCCTGACAGCCACCACAGCAGCAAGTACGGCACCGAACATGGCGATGCTGTACTGGAAAAAATCGGCCCAGATCACTCCCTTCAATCCGCCGAGGGATGCATAAATCACCACGACAATGGAAGCTCCCACCACCGTCTGCCATGGTTTAAGATCCAGCATGACGGCGCCGATTTTGATGGCAGCCAGGGTTACGGTACCCATGATCAGGACGTTGAAGAACAACCCCAGGTAAACGGCCCGGAAGCCCCGGAGAAAAGCAGCCGGTTTTCCACCGTATCTTTTTTCATAAAATTCAAGGTCGGTCATCACATTGGACCGCCGCCAGAGTTTGGCATATATAAATACCGTAACCATCCCGGTGATCAGGAATGCCCACCAGGCCCAGTTCTTGGCCACCCCGTTTTCACGTACCATGCCGGTTACCAGGTTGGGTGTGTCGGCAGAAAAAGTACAGGCAACCATCGAGATCCCCAGTAACCACCAGGGCATCCCCCGGCCTCCCAGAAAAAATTCAGAAGTATCCTTCCCTGCTGTTCTGGAGGCTATCCATCCGATGGATAATACAATGACGAAGAATAATCCAACAATTGACCAGTCGAGTGTATTCAGTTCCATAAGAAATTATGATTAGTTTGAAAAATCGTGGGAAGATAGTAAAAAAATTAAATCTTCCTACCCGAATAAATTCAAAAGTAGGTTTTAAACCTTTTTTGTAGTAAAAATAGGCCTTTTGTTTTAATGAATCGAATCCAGATAAAGGTTTTCATGCCTGGTCCCTCCCCTCCTTTTGAGGAGATCCTTGCCGGATAAGTGATCCTTGTATTCCTTTCCAATATTCATTCTTTTTTGTAGATTGAGATTTTATATGTTCAAAGGACGTATTTTTTGAATCATGCGAAAATTTTTACCATACCTCATGCTACTGGGATTGTTCATGCCAGAATGTTCCTCCGATTCTGAAGGGGTTCCTGAAAAACCGAATTTCCTCTTCATAGCCGTCGATGACCTCCGACCAGAACTGAATTGTTACGGGGCTGAATGGATCCAGTCCCCACAGATCGACCGGCTGGCTGCCGGCGGGATCCGGTTTGAGTATGCATACTGCCAGGTACCTGTCTGCGGTGCCTCCCGGGCCAGTCTCCTTACTGGTCTCAGGCCAACCCCCACCCGCTTTATCGACTATGACACCTGGGCAGAAAAAGATGCTCCGGGGATCAAATCGCTGCCGGGATACCTGAAGGAAAACGGTTATGTCACCATATCGAATGGAAAGGTTTTCCACCATCTGAACGATATGAGGGAAAGCTGGTCGGAAGACCCGTGGCATCCTGCTATGGAATTGTCCGGTCAAAGCAACTGGCGGAACTACAGGAATACGGAAAATCTGAGGATAGCCAATGATCATCGGGGTGCCGGACCGGCCTTTGAGCGAATGGAAGGGGATGATACCCTGTATTTCGATGGATTTACAGCCATGAAATCCCTCAAGGATCTCGAACGGCTGAAAGACATGGATCAACCCTTTTTTCTTGCCGTGGGTTTTCTGAAGCCACACCTTCCCTTCAATGCACCCGGAAAATACTGGGATCTTTATGATCCGGAAAAGATCCGGATGCCTTCAAATCCGTTTCCACCGGAAAATGCCCCTGCAGCCTCACTGCATAACTGGGGGGAGCTCAGGCAATACGCCGGCATTCCACCTACTGGCCCGCTGCCCGATTCCCTGGCAAAAAAACTCATTCATGGTTATTATGCCTGTGTCAGCTATGCCGATGCCCAGATTGGAAAACTTCTGGATAAACTGGTATCCCTGGGACTGGATAAAAATACGGTTGTCATCCTCTGGGGGGATCATGGGTGGAATCTTGGTGAGCACGGACTGTGGTGTAAACACTGCAATTATGAAACCTCCCTCAGGGCTCCCCTTCTGTTGCGGGTTCCCTGGCTTCAGGGGAATAAACATACCGGTGCCCTGGTGGAATTTATCGATATCTATCCTTCACTGTGTGAACTGGCCAATCTGCCCGTGCCACCACATGCAGTGGGCGAAAGTCTGCTGAAATTTTTTGACAATCCGGAAAGTCCAGGCAAGGAATTCGTGTTCAGCCGGTTCCATGCAGGCGAATCGGTTAAAAATGCTGATCACCGGTATACGGAATGGCTCGATTCGGCTCAAAACCGGTATACGGAGATGTTGTATGACCACCGGAACGACCCTGAGGAGAATGTGAACCTGGCCGGACAGCCCGGACAAAATCAGGAAATTGAAAAATTCAGAAATTCTAACCGGGAATTGAGGGAAAAATTAACGAAATGAATATATAAATGTGAATTTTTATATTTTTAACAAATCCTTCATTTTTAATTGAAATTGAGATAACATTTATTCAAAAAATATTCTATCTTGACTATCCAGTTTTTTTTCATCACTTGGAAAAGGGTTTATCGGAAATAAAACACAGGAAACTCCCTCCGGGATTCATATCGGATTTCCTTTTTTATTTCAAGCGGTCCAACAGGAATGGCAATTCCATTCCCGGAGAAAAGATCTCCCTTGCCATCGCATTTACCAAACTCTATCTCTCCGATCCGCATTATGTGACAGATTATCATAAAAAGATACTTAAAAAAGAATTCAGTAATGCTGAAATTGAGGAGTTGATTGAACTGATCAACAGGGAACTGATGGATTAACTCCGTTACTTAAAATAAACCTCCTTGATTTCCGGATTGATCGCCTTGATCATTCTCTCCAGTTTATCAACAGGATAGCTTGAAAATTTATTGTACGTTTCATCAAATACAATATCCGATTTGAATTCCTGAATACAATACCGTTTACAACCGACGATGGTTTCACAAATATCCAGAATATCGTGAAATGAATGCTTTTCCTTGATCAGGGTTGTCCGGATCTCGTAATCAACACCAGATTTTGACAATATCCTGATGGATTGGTTGATCTTGCCCAGGGTGGAAGTTTTAATGGAAATACCCGTAATTTCCTTGTATTTATTTTCTTCAAGCGGAGCCTTGACATCCAATGCGACATAATCGACAATGCCCAAATTGATCAGTTTTGACAACATTCGCGGATTGGTTCCGTTGGTCTCAAGTTTGATGGACAATCCAAGCTTCTTGATTTCTGCCAGGAAGCCGGGCAACCCCCTGTGGACGGTGGGTTCTCCCCCTGAAATAACCACGGCATCATATTGATCGCGGTTTTTTTTCAGTTTTTCAAGGACCTCTGCTATCCGTTTATTATAATTTTCATTATCATCAAAAAACCTGGCCATTTCAGGATTAAAACAATAAGGACATCGGAAATTGCAGCCCTGAGTGAAGATCACAAATGATACGGCACCCGGATAATGATCAGTACTTTTCTCAATGATTCCTGCAATGTCCATATCAATTTATAAAAAAATCCAAAGTGAATATACTACATAATTTCCTGAAAAAACATGAGAAAAAATTAAAATGTCTCAGTTTAACTTAAGTGTCAAATAATCAAAGCGTTTTTCTTACGAATATTATTGCGTTAATATGCCCATTTTAAATAAATGGATCCCCAGGTAAAACCGCCGCCGAATGCAGCCAGTATTATATTATCGCCCTTCTTGAACTTATCCTCCCACTCCCAGAGGCATAGGGGAATGGTTGCAGCGGTCGTATTTCCGTATTTCTGAATATTCACTGTAACTTTATCCATATTGACCGCCATCCGGTTTGCCGTAGCCTCAATGATCCTCATATTGGCCTGATGAGGCACCAGGTAGGCAATATCTTCACCGCTCAGGTTGTTCCGTTTCATGATTTCGACGGCTACATCAGCCATGCTTTTTACAGCATATTTAAAAACCGATCTTCCATCCTGAAAAAAATGATGATATCCAAGTTCGATGGTTTCATGGGTAGGTGGGTAGGCCGATCCTCCGCCCTTGATGTATATCAGGTCCTTTCCAACCCCGTCACTACGGATGATGGTATCCTTAATGATATTTTCACCTTCAGAAGCCTCCAGAAGAACGGCCCCGGCGCCATCCCCGAAAAGAATACATGTATTCCTGTCATTGTAATTGACAATGGAAGACATTTTATCAGCACCAACAACAATTATTTTTTTCTGATTCCCGGCCCGGATAAAATTGGAACCAGTTTCCAGGGCATATAAAAAGCCGGAACAGGCTGCAGCAAGATCAAAACTGAATGCGCCCCGGATTCCCAGGTTATCACAGATAAGATTTGCAGTGGAAGGAAAAAACATTTCCGGCGTGATGGTCGCACAAATCAACCCATCGACTTCTTCAGGCCTGGTTCCTGTTTTTTCCAGTAAGGCTTTAACCGCCTGTGTTCCCAGATATGCACTTCCCATCCCTTCGCCCTTTAAGATCCGGCGTTCACTGATCCCCGTCCGGGACCGGATCCATTCATCATTTGTTTCCACCATCTGCTCCAGCTCCCGGTTTGTCAATACATAATCCGGAACATATCCCGATACACCGGTTATTGCTGCACCAATGTTTCCCATGTGTTAAAAACGTTAAGCGTAAAAAAATTCGCACAAAAATAAAAAAATAAATGATAAGCATCCTTTATTATTCCTTGATTTTCAGAAAAACCTCCTGACGGATGATAAAACATGGTAGCGGGAAAGCTTATTTCCTGATGATTATCTTACAGGTTTGAGTAATTTCCAATCCTTCAAGTCTCAGCATATATAATCCTTCCCGAAGTCCGGTAAGATCGTATATATGTCCTTCACCCTTTTTGCGGCCCTCCCTGATCAATGCTCCGGAAAGGTCGAAGATCTTATAGTTTTCGAATGGTGTATCCATCCGGATGAATCCTGAGGACGGATTCGGGTAAATATTAAGCCTTGCGGCATCTTGGGAACCATCTTCAAGGCCTGTTGTGGGATCCGATTGGCCAAAATAGGGACGGAGCATTAAACTGCCCGAAAATTCAGTGTTCTGTGCCCACGCGCCATCGACATTATAAAAAATTTTATCGCCCGTGTCATGTTGTTTATCGAGCCCAACGGTCATGAACTCCGGTGTATATTGTTCCCATCCGATATAAAAGGTATCCACAACCGTAATTTCAGGAAGGCGGATCGTCTGGAACTGGTCAAAATCACTGATGGCTTCCACGGCCAGATTCTCCCGCTCATACATAACATCCAGTGGATTATCTGAAAGTTTTTTCCAGACAAAAACACTGAAACCCGAACCTGCCTGGATCCGGCCTATGTTGGGGAAATGGATATCGACACGGTTCAGGACATCGGATTCTTCCACGACAAACATGTAGGCTACTTTACCCCCCCTTTGTTCAAGACCGATGCCAAATTCTGCGCTGCCATCATCACGGGCATAATGGTTATGTAAAACAAAATCTGCTGAAGTGGAGTCATTGACCCGGTAATTAATCCCATTTTCGAGAATGGAATCCCCGGAACTTATATGCACCTTCAAGGTAATATAGATGGAATCCAGTTCCGGATTCAAGCTATTGATATCCGGCAGACTGGTAAATAGTTGTCTTCGCTCCTCCCCCTGCAGGATGGGGTTCACCTCGGTATTAAAATTCAGAATTTCTATGGTTTGGGCCGGATCGAATGTATTTACCAGGGTGGCGGTATACTCGATGGGCTGAAAAATATTATCGAGGTTAAATATCCCGAAGGAAGAAGGCTGGATGAATTTCTGCGGGTCCTCAAAGAACTGGTTGATCGGCATGGCAGAATATTCACCGAATAAAAAACCCGGCGTGGAGAAAATGGCCCGGTCAAAATAATGGGTATCAGTGAGGCTCCGGTTTTTATCCAGATAAACATAATCAATATGCCAGGCATCATAGGGACCCGAAAGGCGTGCAAAAACCTCAAATTTAAATTGAAAAGCACCATGCATAAATCTGGGATCCAGTTTATAGATCACCTGGGAAAATTTGTCGGATTCCACTACCCTGTCCCGGGTGAAGGCATCAATCACCTCCCATTCATTCTGCTGGTTTTTGAACAACAACCGTAATGAATCCTCCTGGTCCGGGATTTCAGCATTGCCGAAATACTGCCAGAAAAAACTCAGGAAGATTGTATTCACTTCTCCCGTATTCAGCGTACCCAGATTTATGGGTTTGGAAACCAGGGAATCAGCAAGCCCGGTTTTTAATGGGTCAGGATCATAAATACCGGCATTGTTTTTAGCGCCGTCGAGCGTGGCCACGCCCAGGGTAGGGGGATTGATCGCCAGGGATTGATTGATGTATACATGGCTGCCTTCAATCCAGCGTGCAGGATCAGGGATGGAGGAATTTCCGGAAAAATCATCCCAGAATGGAAGATTGATGGTATCCGATTCTGCCTTACGGGTTTTATGGAAACCGTTGTCCGGCGTCTGCCTGCCTGGAAAAACAGGAATGATCTTCAGTTGGGCATGTCCGTTCAGCACAGGAATGAATGCGGCTAAGATAAGGATGAAAAATTTTCCCGATTTTCCAGTTAAAGTCATCGTTGAATTATGAATCACTATGGGGATTCCGGTTTTGCCACCCAGAGATCAATACGCTGCCCGATCTTCACCATGATCCCTGCTTCTGGACTTTGACTCACAACTGTCCCGGGAAGGTCAGATTCTGAATCAACATAATTAATTTCGCCGAGATTCAGACTGGAGCCGAGTATCAGGATCTTGGCCTCTTCAATTTCAAGGCCATGGGCATCAGGCATTTCAAAGATCTGGCGCCCAATCCCATCTCCAACAACCAGGTCAATTTGCGATCCTTTCGGAATCGGAGTTCCTTCCTGGATCGATTCACCCTCAAACAATTGATCGAGCACAGCATTTCTTGCAGGATCCGGTTCATATATGATTTCGCCACGCATCAACCCATAACTTTCGAGGACCATTTCTGCATTTTTCAGGCTTCCATCCACCAGGTTAGGCATTCTTACCTCGGGCGGGTTGGTCGCATTCAGTGTAACATATATTTTTCTCTTTTCCTTTACCTTCTGACCATATTCCGGATATTGTTTAAGGACGGACAATGGCGGAAACTCACTTGAATAACCCGAATCGATATTGATTTCATACCGGAGATCACGTTCCGTTAAAAACTCTTCCAGGTCATCATATTCCAATCCGACGATATCCGGTACCGTAATGGATTCGCCATGGCTGGTCACTACCGGCAGATAAAAATAAAAAAAAGCCAATACCAGCAAAAAGCCGACTATTCCAATAAAAACAAGATGTTTAATTAAATGACCGAAACTATCGGATCTTACAATAAATCTGAAAAATTCATTCATATTATGCCTTGGCCAGTCAAACAAAAATACAAAATCTAAACGAACCGCTTGCTGTTTTAATTATGACAATATCCAAATATTTCCCCCCAACCATCTATAAAGCAGATTCATAGTCGCGTTTTATCCGCATGGATCCCTTGTGCTTTTCCAGGGCATAGGAAATCAGTCTTGTGATCAGTTCTGTATAGGTCATACCTGTCAGGGTCCACAATTGCGGAAACATACTGATGTGCGTAAACCCCGGAATCGTGTTGATCTCGTTGATGAAAATTTCTCCGTTTTTTTTCAGGAACATATCAACCCGTGAATAATCCTCACAGGATAAGGATTTAAATGCCCGTTTTGCCAGTTCCTGAACCCTTTTTACCGTTTCTTCCGGCAATTTTGCAGGCATATCCAATTGAGCTCCGGCATCATCAACATATTTCGCGTCGAATGAATAAAAATCATGGTTTCCAACTACACGGATTTCTCCGGGCAGGGAAGCCTCCACCGGATCATTCCCCATGACGGCACATTCGATTTCACGTCCATCTACAAATTCTTCAACAAGCAAAGTATTGTCATACTGAAAAGCATCTTCCAGGGCCTGGTTAAAATCTTCCTTGCCCCTGATCTTAAAAACGCCCACGGAAGAACCCGATGACACCGGTTTGATAAAAAATGGAACCCCCAGCTGATCCCTGATTTCCTCAAAGCTTACCTTCCCTTTTTCGGAAACGGGTAAGGCAACATACTTGGCCGAAGGTATGTTTGCCTGGAAGAGGAGCTTTTTTGAACATAGTTTATCAAATGCAATGGAAGATCCCAAAACACCTGAACCTACTACCGGTATGTTCAGGGTTCTTAACAGACCCTGTATGCTGCCGTCCTCCCCGTCGGTACCATGCAGGATCGGGAAAACAACATCGATCTTTCCGATCGATCGCTGATTTTCAAGGATAAAAAATGGATCATTCCTTTGTGACAGGGAAATGCCGAGAGATTCACCCTCTGAAATGACGGTCCTGTATTCATTCAAAAAATACCATGAACCCTGCGGAT
>JAGTVG010000110.1 GCA_018224645.1 Cyclobacteriaceae bacterium | reverse complement strand
CACTTATTTTTGCCTCCATTTTTATGGTGGTAGTGTATAATGTGTTGAAAATCTACTACCCGACCAAAGTAGAAAAGAAATTGCACAAATGGCGTTACATGCCCCGAAAATCACCCAAAAGTGGAAAACGCATGAAACTTTTAAGTGAAGAGGAGGAAGATGTACATTTGACTGAGGGAATGCAGGCCGAGGAAGAGGTTTTCTCGATTGATTATGATGTGTGGATAGATGAAGAATCGGGATATACTAAAATCGAAAAATATAACGGGCATCTTCATGCTGAAGAATGTTCAAATTGTGGTTTCCAGACGCTCAAAGTAGTCAGGGAAGAAATCCTAAGTTCTCCAACAGTGCATGATAAAGGAGAATTGATGAAGTACTATGAATGCACCTATTGTGGCCATAAGGACAGGAAAATCTTTAAGATTGGTCAGATTAAGGAAACAGAAAGGGTTAAGGAAAAATCAGTAATATAGTTTCCTCTTCCCTGTACACCAAGACTCTTTCAAAAGTCCGGAGAACCTCATCGCAGGGCTAATCCCGGGATATCAGGAATCTGATGGATACCTGCATCCGTCCGGCTGCCAAAGTTACATGGCAAGGACGGACATACAGGAGTGACGGCATGGATGGCTTCTAAAAATGTCTATTTTATTCAAATGACTCTATTGTAATATTGTTATTTGTATAAATACAGATATCGGCGGCAATCAATAAACTTTCCATCACTATTTCCTTTGCCGAAAGTTCCGGGGCATGTTTTTTCATGGCAATGGCGGCAGATTGTGCAAACATACTTCCAGATCCGATGGCAGCGATATTATTATCCGGTTCAATTACATCACCATTTCCGGAGATCATCAGGATATCCTGCTGATCCGCCACGATCAGCATGGCTTCGAGCCGGCGCAATATCCTGTCCATCCGCCAATCCTTGGCCAGCTCAATCGATGCCCTTTTCATATTCCCACCATAAGTTCCCAATTTTTCCTCAAACCTTTCAATCAGGGTAAATGCATCCGCCGTTGAACCTGCGAAACCAGCAAGTATTTTCCCATTCTGAAGTCGGCGGATTTTTTTTACGTTGCTCTTTGCAACTGTGTTGCCAAAAGTGGCCTGTCCGTCTGCTCCAATGGCGATTTTGTCATTATGCTTTACGGCGATAACGGTAGTGGATCTGTTTTTTGTCATAATTTTTCAGTTAAATGGTAGCAATTGCAAAAACCATTCCACCAAGAAATGTCCTCATGATTTGTCAGGGGAATCAGTTAATGTGTCATTAAATCAGGATACGTACAGGGTCCTCCAACAGCCCTTTTAGGGTCTGCAGAAATGCAGCTCCGGTGGCTCCATCCACCACCCGATGATCACAGGATAATGTAACTTTCATGACATTACCAGGCACAATCATTCCGTTTTTAACGATGGCGGTTTCCTTTATGCCGCCAACAGCAAGTATGCAGGCATCCGGGGGATTGATGATGGCGGTAAATTCGTCAATTCCAAACATGCCCAGGTTGGAAATGGTAAAGGTATTTCCTTCCCAATCCTTTGGCTGAAGCTGTTTATTTTTTGCCTTGTCAGCCATTTCCCGGACTTCTGTGGCAATACGTGCAAGAGATTTATTGTCCGCAAATTTTATTACCGGCACAAGCAGTCCTTCTTCCACAGCCACGGCCACGCCAATATGGATATGTTTGTTGAATCTGATCTTATCTCCAAGCCAGGATGCATTTACCTTTGGATGCTGTCTTAAGGCGCCGGTACAGGCTTTGATGATAATATCGTTGAATGATATTTTAACCGGAGCAACCTCGTTGATGCTCTTCCTGGCTTCCACAACCCTGTCCATATTAATCTCCATCGTCAGGTAAAAATGCGGGGACGTAAACTTGCTTTCCGAAAGGCGTTTGGCAATTGTTTTCCTCATCTGGGAAACAGCCATCTCCTCATATTTTTCTTCGCCGACAATGGGGGGAAGGATAAACTTTGTTTCCTTTCCTGTACCTTTTTCAACCGGTTGCTGTTCCGTCGAAGGCTCGTAATTTTCAATATCCCTTTTTATGATCCTGCCATAATCACCGGATCCCTGTATTTTCCGGAGGTCATACCCCTTTTCCTGGGCTAGCCGTTTCGCAAGCGGTGAAGCAATGACCCGTCCATCACCATCCTCCTGACCCACTGGAATAACCTCTGTCTTCAAGGTTTCCTTTTCGGGTTTTACACGCTCACTTTCAGTTATTTTATCTTCTGTCGCAATGGATTTTTCCCTGGTTTTATTTGCCTCAAGCAATTTGGCGTAATCTGCACCTTTTTCCCCGACAATAGCAATGATGTCATCCACCGGTACCGAATCCCCCTCCTTAGGCCCGACATATAAAAGAATTCCGTCCTCATAAGCTTCAAGCTCCATGGTGGCTTTATCGGTTTCCACCTCGGCAAGAATATCACCGGATGCTACCTTGTCGCCTTTCTTCTTGATCCATTTAGCAATCACACCTTCTGTCATGGTGTCACTCATTTTGGGCATTTTTATGACAGAGGCTTTGATTTCAGATGCTGCAGGCTTTTTTTCAGATGCCCCTTTTACCGCGGTGGCCACCTCTTCTTTTTCCTTTTTTGCCGCAGGAGCTGACTCAGAATTTACTTCTTTCAGGAGATCATCAATCTTTTCGTTCTTATCTCCGATAATAGCGATTACCCCGTCTACGGGAACAGTATCCTTTTCCTTGACGGCAACATATAAAAGCGTGCCATCTTCAAAGGATTCAAGCTCCATCGTAGCTTTATCAGTTTCAACCTCCGCAAGCACTTCTCCGGATTTTACCTCATCACCAACTTTTTTTAACCAGGAAGCAATGACACCTTCTTCCATTGTATCACTCATACGGGGCATTCGTATTATTTCGGCCATATTTATAATAATTTCTGAAGAGCAAAAATATATTTAATATCACTTTATTCAAATAATCCTGTCATTTAAAAGCCCGGACAGGTTAAAATCCAAAATTTCCTATCAGCAACTGGAAATTATGCTGTTGTGCAGGATCATTATCCATGGCATAACTATAGCGGAATCCCACATTAAAACGGGTTAAAAAACGCATCAGGTTGAAATCAAATGAAACTTCCGCTCCCACCGACCGGAAATAATCCCTGTCATTTTCAGTCATTCTTGTTCCGTGGTCAAAAAACAGGTTGGTATAAATTCTCTGAAGGTTCAGGAATGGCCCTACGTGGATATCAGGATAAAGAAGCGGCAGGGCATAATTGACAGAATTGTTGAGGTAATGTTCAAAAAACATGTATGAATATCCCCGTGTAAACAGGACCGGGCTTCGGAACAGGTAGGTATTATTCCCATGGGTCAGGTTCTGGTTCAGATAACTGGATCTCAACTGAAATGAATGATGCCGGAAAAGACCGGGAAAAATAAGGCGCAGTTCACCCGCAAATAACCCTCCGAGATAATCACCCCCATAGGGTGTATGATCATATTGGATGAAAATATTCTGCCCGAATTTGCCATATAGATCCCTTCTGCTCCGTTTCATATTCCGTCTGTAGGACAGATAATAAGAATTATAATAAAGATCCCCGTTACCCTGCATGTCAGGATATCTAACAAGAAAATCATAATCGGTAACACGGGTATAATTATAATTCAACCCGACATCCAGGTTTTCAAGGTATTTTGACCTCGTCAGAATCAGAGGTATCTGCAGACCCAGCTCAAAACCTTTTTCCTTCCAGGAAATATCCGCGGTTGTATCCACATCAACATGCCCGTCTTCTCCCATGAATATGAACCGTTCCGTGGCAGACCTGTCTCCAATATATCCATTGAGATTGATGACCGGAAATATTCCCTGGTAGCTGAGACTCCCAACCCATCTCCCATTTTTTTCATTGGCATTGAACTCATATCCCAGGTTCAGACGGGTTGTGCTTAAAATATCCTGCGAAGTCAGGCCTATGAAAAAATCAAGATCCGTAGAGGTGATGACAGGACCCCATGAAAAGGGATTGATCATATTTCCTGAAACCTGATACCTGTTAACAGGATATTCCACCGTATCCTTCATTTCCGTCAGTAATTCCGGATTGCCTTCCTGATCAACAATCGGATCGATATATCCTTCCTTATTGATGCTGATTTCTTCTACCGGTGTCCAGACATTCGGATTAAAATCAATTTCAACAACGTCATGGCCAAACTGGGAAAAATCATTATAAAGCATTTTTTGACCATTCCAGGATACCTGGGGATTATAAGCACCGAATTTACTGTTTGTGACCCTGAACCGCCTCCCCGCTATCAGATCGTAAGCATAAATATTGTCAATACCGTCATAGGGTGAATTATAAAGAATAAAAGATTTAAACATGACCGGATATCCAATATTTTCAGGGCCGGAAGGCCACAGGTCAAATTTCTCACCGGTTTCCATGTGATAAACCATAATGGTCTTACCCAGGGCATCCTGCCTGACAGTTACCATAAATTCGCCATTCTCTGACCACCTCGGATTAACATAGAAATCATTCTCAGGATTGGGTATCTTTTCAATAACCCAACCAAGTCTGGCATTCAGGATCGTAAGGGCATGGCTTCCATTTTCAGTGGTTTCGACCGTTACGATCCTCGATCCGTCAGGGGAGAGAGCAGCTGAGCCGTATCGTCCTTTCCGGGTAAGGATCGAATGTTTTCCTGCCTCCAATTCATAACTTCGGATGCCGGAATATGACTTTTTCCTGAACCTCGGATCAAATTCGAATTCATTCCAGACGATTTTATCATCGATTAACGAGATCATTCCCGACTCATTCATGAACCCGGGAACAAACAATTTCCGTTCACTTCCTTCAGGACTGAACTCAACAAAAGTGGCAATATCACCGATTCCCTGTTTAAGAGCGACAATCTTTCCGTCATTTGTATAATGTGGATATAAATAATCGGTGTAACGTCCTGAATTCCTGAAATTGATCCGGCGGAATTCATTGAATTTCCTGTCCCTGAGCTGGTGTCTCCAGATACTGTCAAGCTCATTCATCATATGGTTATACCCCGGCACCAGGTAAGTCCCTGTGTGTTTCTTCAGCATACTTGAAAAACGGAAGGGCAGAAATGGCCAGCGCCAGGTCTCCTCAGTGATCTTACTGATCACTTCAACACCATATTTTCTCCTGAAATATGCGGTAAGGTAATGACCTGTTACATAATGATCCTGAATATTATATCTGAATGAACGGAGATATTGCCTGTAATAATTGAAAGGTCCCCTGGTAAGGGTATTGGTCCGCATCAGTAGCGAAAAATTTGGAATCCTGCCCCTCCCGCTCCTCGTCAGCGCAGTTTCCATATTGACCGCATCTCCCTCCCAGAACCATTCGGGCACAGCGATGTGGGCCATGCTGCTGGAAGTCTGGTATCCAAACACCAGGTGCAGGAATTTATTGAAACCGGTGATACTTTTATCGAATTGAACCACATGGCGATATTCATGGACAGCCAGCAGATCAAGCCAGTTGATCGAGCCTGAAAAATTATAGTCCTGGGTTGGCATGGTAAAGAATTCCGACCGTCTTGGTGTCTGACTGACAAATCCGTTCGGAATGACATGATGATTTTGAAGAATCAGGCTAATCTTTTTGGTTTCCTGATCCAGGCTTCTTGATCCTGGCACATAAAGCTGCTCCATCCTGTTTGCCAGTAATTGTGCCCCCTTTTCGAAGTTGCGGTCGAATATAACCCGGAAATGCGGCGTATTGATCTGGTACCATGTGATACTGGGGGGATTATTTTCCAGGATTGCTGACTGTGAAAAAAGTGAATGCTGAAAAATAGGAAATAAAATAAAAATGACAGTTATGGATCTCCATGGTCTCATAATGAACCTATCACTAGCAACTTTCATTCATCTTGAGGTAAACTTACGTCATTCATGCATAAAATGAAAAAAGGATTTGAAATTAAAAACTGGCAATCAACCCTCCCTTCCGGATGATCATTCCGTCTTTTGAAAATGCCGGGATTCATCTGAAGGTTGTAAACTGTGTCAGAACAAAACCAGAAGGAGATTTCTCCCGGAACATCCACCGGGAGAAATTATTTGCATTGAATTTTTATTTTGATTATACCATGTATTAATTTCAGAAACATTTTCTTTGAATAATTACTGGGAAAAAAAATTCATATGTCTCATAGATCTGTTGCCGCCCTGGCAGAAATTTTATATCAAAAAGGTATCCGGAATGTGATCATTTCACCTGGTTCCAGGTCCGCTCCCATTACACTCGCTTTTGCCCGTCATCCTGGTTTCCGGAAGTTTGT
This sequence comes from Cyclobacteriaceae bacterium, assembly GCA_018224645.1. GTDB lineage: Bacteria > Bacteroidota > Bacteroidia > Cytophagales > Cyclobacteriaceae > JAGTVG01. The sequence goes on along the minus strand of JAGTVG010000110.1, from coordinate 8,339 downwards.
GATCCTTGATGAACGTTCGGCAGGTTATACAGGTCTGGGCATGTCCCAGGTATTGAATCAACCGGTCGTTCTGGTGTGCACATCAGGAACAGCCGCAATAAATTTTTATCCAGCCATAGCCGAGGCTTTTTATCTCCAGGTTCCACTGGTCATCCTGACCGCAGACCGTCCTCCTGAATGGATCGATCAGCATGATGGACAGACGATTCATCAGGAAGCCCTGTACCAGAATCATATCAAGGGATTTTATACTTTCCCCCAGGAGGATCAACTTCCCGATGTGAAATGGCATATTGAACGGATCGTATCAGAAGCCGTCAATCAATCGCTGGATTTTCCCAGAGGCCCGGTTCATATAAATATGCCTTTCCGGGAACCTCTGTATCCCCCATCCCCATCCGGGGCAAAACAGGATTTCACAACCCGGCTGAAAATGATCCGGAAACTGGAATCACTGTCGTCCGTTACAGATTCATCATGGAATGAACTGTCAAAAACCTGGGATCAATCCGGAAAAGTTCTTATCGTCGGGGGCCAGCTGCGATTGGATCCGGGAATGCTGAATGCGCTCAATGAATTTGTTTTAAAATTTCATGTTCCGGTGGTGGGGGATGCCATTTCAAATCTTCATGGCCTGGGTCAAAACCTGATCACTTACGGGGATCCCGTATTATGGTCCCGGGATGAAGGAATACAGGAATCCCTCAGACCGGATCTGCTGATCAGTTTCGGAAAATCTATCATTACAAAAAATCTCAAACTGTTTTTAAGGCGTTTCAAACCGTTACAGCACTGGCATCTGCAACCCGCCGGATATGTGCCGGATCCTTTTCAAACGATGACCACGGAAATCCCTGTCGATCCGGGTTCTTTTTTCGGAATGGCTCTGGATAAATTCAAATCCTCCGGATCCCGGAAGGATTACTTGCATATTTGGGAAGATCATGAAAAAACGGCGGAGAAAAAGGTGAAATCTTTTTTCCCGGCAGAGGAATTCAATGAACTCGAAGCTGTATTTATGGTACTCAAGCATCTTCCGGATCATATTTTGCTTCATCTGGCTAATAGTATGCCGGTAAGACTGGTTAATTTCCTCGGAGGATTGAAACCTGGTATGGAAATATTTGCCAACCGGGGAACAAGCGGGATTGATGGTTGTGTGAGTACGGCTGTAGGTACGGCGATCCAGTCGGATAAACTGAATGTGCTGATCACCGGTGACATGTCCTTCTTTTATGACAGGAATGCATTCTGGCATGATCAAATACCCGGAAACATGCATATTGTAATGCTGAACAATCATGGCGGCGGGATTTTCAGGATGATCGACGGTCCATCCGAAATGCCGGAATTTGAAAAATACTTCGAAACCTGTCAGCCTCTTTCGGCGGGAAATCTCGCCGGAGAATACGGTTTTGAATACCGGGAATGTCACACAAGGGAGGCCCTGAAGGAAAATTTAGAAACTTTCTTCCGGCCGGCGAAAAAATTAAAAATTCTTGAAATACAGACAGAGAGTAAGACCAATAAAACTATATTTGATCAGTTTAAAACTCAATTCTATTAAAATGGAACTTAAAAATCCCTGGAAAGAAATAGTTCAATACAAAGAAATTAAATTCCAATATTTTGAAGGCATTGCCAGGATAAGCATCAACCGGCCGGAAAAACATAATGCCTTTACACCACTGACAGTTCAGGAAATGAGTGATGCCATGGAGCTATGCCGGCAGAACCATGAAATCCGGGTAATTGTCCTGACCGGTGAAGGTGGACAGGCATTCTGTTCCGGGGGAGATCAACGTGTACGAGGAGAGGGAGGATATGTCGGCGATGATGAGGTGCCGAGACTGAACGTTCTCGATCTTCAGAAACAGATCAGGTCGATCCCGAAGGTAGTGATCGCAGCTGTTGCCGGATGGGCCATTGGCGGCGGGCATGTCCTGCATGTCATTTGTGACCTTACGATAGCGGCAGAAAATGCACGGTTCGGCCAGACAGGTCCGAAAGTTGGGAGTTTCGACGGAGGTTTTGGCGCCTCCTACCTGGCACGGATCGTAGGTCAGAAAAAAGCGAGGGAGATATGGTTCCTGTGCGATCAGTATGACGCCAATGCAGCCCTGCAGATGGGCCTGGTCAACATTGTTGTACCACTCGAACAGCTTGAGGATACCTATGTGGATTGGTCAAGAAAAGTTATGGAGAAAAGTCCCATTGCCATAAGGATGCTGAAATCGGCTTTCAATGCTGAACTGGATGGACAGGCGGGAATACAGGAGCTTGCCGGGAATGCTACCCTGCTGTACTACCTGACTGACGAAGCAAGGGAAGGCAAAAATGCTTTTATTGAAAAAAGGAAACCCGATTTTTCAAGATTCCCTAAATTTCCATAACAAAAAGAAATTAAGGTGAATTCGGTTTTGATCAATGGAAATATATATTCCCCCGATCAGCTCTTTTCGGGGACATTTTCAGAAATTGACCTGAATTCTTTTGCTCGCCGCGTCCTGGAGGTGATCAGGGAATGGGGGCTGGGGAGGAAAAAGTTTGAGTTTAAAACATCAGGTTCTACAGGGACTCCGAAAATCATATCCATCGGCAAGGAAAAAATGCTGACCAGTGCCAGATCAACCCTTGAATACCTTCAAATCAAGGATGGGAAATGCCTGTTATGCCTGGATCCGGAATTTATTGCCGGTACGATGATGATCATCCGTGCTCTGGTGGGCGGGATGGATTTGATTGCCCTACAACCTGCATCCAATCCGATGGGCGATCTTCCGGCAGATATTGACATTGAGTTATCTGCCTTCGTACCCCTCCAACTTCATGAAATTCTGAAGGATCCCGGATCCGAAGAGAAGTTTAAAAAAATTTCCAATGTGTTAATTGGAGGCGCTGATCTTTCAGGGGATCTTATCAGCCAGTTGTCCGGATTTCCCAACAGGATTTACCATACTTTTGGGATGACTGAAACCGTGACGGATTTTGCTTTGAAAAAAATTAGCGGGGGGAAACCTGACGAATATTATCATGCCGTACCGGGAATAGAGCTATCGACAGATGACCGTGGTTGCCTGGTGATCATTGGGAATATCACCGGGAATATTCATTTCATCACCAACGATCGGGTGGAATTGATCGATCAGAAAAGGTTCAGGTGGTTGGGCAGGGTCGACCATATCATCAATTCCGGAGGGATAAAGATCCAGGTAGAGGTGATTGAAAAAAAGGTGGAAGGATTGCTGAGGGAGCGGAGGATAAAGTTTCCGTTTTTTATTACAGGTATACCGGATCAAAAATTCGGGGAAAAAACAACCATCGTTTTTGAGTCGGGGGGTGAGACGGTCGATAAAAAGAATATTTCAGAAATACTCAATCAACGATTGCCTGCCTTTGAGATGCCCAGGGAATGGCGTTCCATATCCCTTTTTATCAGAACATCAACGGGTAAAATAGACCGGATCAGATCCCTTAAAGCCTCAACAGTCCTGGCCTAGGTTTTCTTCAGTTTAATCACTTCCTGCTGAAGTCCGAGCACCATATTTTTAAGTTCTTCAATATCCGTTTTTTCAGGATTACCCCCACCTGGAAAATTTTTACTGATATACATTACCGCTTCCCATATTTCGAGGATATCTTCCCCGGCAACCGGATAGGGTGTATAATTTTTATTATCTGAGGTAAGTAAAATCTTTCCGTCAGATAACCGGGAAGTTCTGACCCTCTTGTAAACGATCCCTTCGGATGAGGTTAACAACACATAGGTCCGGTTGTCCTTCAGTTCCCGGACCGATTCCAGATATTTGCCAATGATGATCGTACCCTGTTCGAGGGGGAGCATCGAATCCCCGGTGAGTTCGAATGCCCGGAATGTGCCGGTACCCTGCAGAAATGGAAGTTTGAATTTAGGCAATTCTTCGAGGTATTCAGGGTCAGCATAACCATTTAAATATCCAGCCGATGCTTTCTGCGGGATCAATTCGATATTTTCCTCGCCTTCTTTGTCAACCGTGATCGAAAGGATCCTGGTTTTAACTTCATTTTCCCAGTCGTTATCCATGTTGGAGGAAAGGTCACGGCTGATCAACGTATCGACCGAAACCTTGAACAACACTGATATTTTCAGCAGATTATTCAACCTAGGATCTGCCCTGCCCTCTTCATAGGCACCCACAAGGGACCGTTTGATCCCAATTTTATGCGCCAGTTGTTCCTGGGTCAGATGCTCTTTTTTTCTAAGAAATTTGATGTTATTGCTAACGATACTCATAATTTTATTAGCAATTGTTTACACGAATTTGGGAAATTCCAATGATTTTAGCAAGCAATAAAGATAATTTATGTATCATGCTGAAAATATTTGTCTGGAGACTGGTCATTCCGGCTGAATGCAAGGTCTCATTTTACAATCCTTTTTACTTTATTCAGTATTATCTTCAAACAGCATAAAACCGGGTTCAACATATCTTTTATGGCTGATCCCGGCTTTTTTCTGATCAGGATATCCTGCCACATCCTCAATATCCTGAACTTTCTGATATATATGGGTGATCACTTCACTCACTTTCTGTCCGGGGGTTGCCAGCATATACCCGTAATATGGTTTCCCTGCACTGGAATCGATAAAAAATTTTACCTGGCAATTCCCTGATGAGAGTTTTTTTGAGAATATCCTTATTTTTTTCAGGTCCATATCCAATATCATAATTATTGTGTGGTTATTGAATATTACTATTATTATTAGTATTTTTACTTATAAATATAGTTATATGGTTTTATAAAAGCAAATTTTGTTAAATATTTTAGTAAATATGGGGGTTGAAGCAGCATCCGGGCTCTGTTATCCGGATCACCGGGCAATCATTCACATGGATCTGGATGCTTTTTTCGTTTCGGTCGAATGTCTGAGGGACAGTCGCCTGAAAGGAAAACCGTTGATCATCGGGGGGGCAGGTGACCGGGGAGTGGTCGCCTCCTGCAGCTATGAAGCCCGTCATTTCGGCATTCATTCGGCCATGCCGATGCGGCTCGCCCGGCAGCTCTGCCCTGATGCCATCGTGATTTCCGGAGATATGGATGCTTACAGCGGGTATTCAAGGATGATCACGGAAATCATCCGGGAAGAAGCCCCCTTGTTTGAAAAATCATCCATCGATGAATTTTATATCGATGTGACGGGTATGGACCGTTTTTTTGGCTGTTTTCAGTGGGGAAGCGAGTTGCGTCAGAAGATCATACGGGAAAGCGGGCTGACCTTGTCGATGGGCTTATCGGTGAACAAGCTGGTTTCAAAAGTAGCTACCGGGGAATCAAAGCCCAATGGCCAACGCCAGATTTTCCATGGGCATGAGAAAGAATTCCTGGATCCATTGCCGATCCGGAAAATCCCCATGATCGGGGAAAAAACCAGCCAGTTTCTGATGGATATGGGGATATCCAGGGTAAAAACCCTGCGAATGATGCCGATGGAAATGCTTCAGGCTGCATTCGGGAAAAATGGCATAACACTCTGGAAGAAAGCAAATGGAGAAGATGAAAGCCCCGTGGTACCCTACCAGGAACGTAAATCCATCTCCACCGAAATGACCTTCGAATCCGATTCGATCGATATCCGGATGATGAAGTCCGTGATCACAGCCATGATAGAAAAAATAACGTTTCAACTCCGGAAGGAACATAAACTCACTTCCTGTATCGCTGTCAAATTGCGTTACAGTGATTTTGAAACGGTATCCATGCAGCGCCGGATCGGTTATACCTCTTCCGATAAAACCCTGATCAAACATGCCCTTGAGCTTTTTGACCGGCTCTATTCCAGGAGAGTGCTCATCCGCCTGGTGGGAGTACGGCTGAGTGGCCTGGTCCATGGATACTATCAGATCGACCTTTTTGAAGATACGGATGAAGATATCAGGCTTCACGAAGCCATGGATGGCATGAAAATGAAATACGGACCGAAAGCCATCATCAGGGCAGTAACCCTGGATACAAACGACAGGCTCCGTATGAACAATAATCTCTTCAAGGGTTAAGATACCGGCTTCAGCAATAGCGGGAAATTTGTTATCTTTGGAAACGGAATAAATACAAATGGTTTGGCTATGATGTTGAAGAAAGGTTATTTGATTTTGTTACTGTTGATCATTCTGCCCCGCTTTAATACCGAAGCGCAGGGGATCAGGATCGCAAAACTCAAGTATAACGGTGGCGGTGACTGGTATGCCAACAAAACCGCCCTGCCGAACCTGATCAATTTCTCCAATAAAAACCTGAACCTGAACCTGGCTCAGGAGGAAGAAATCGTAGAGGTAGGCAGCAGGGATATTTTCCTTTATCCCTATGTGTACATGTCCGGTCATGGCAATGTGGTTTTTTCAGCCGAAGAGGCTGAAAATCTGAGAAACTACTTGATTGCCGGAGGATTCCTGCATATAGATGATAATTACGGTCTTGATGAATTTATCAGGCTGGAAATGAAAAAGGTTTTCCCTGACCTTGAATTCGTTGAGATCCCCTATGATCATCCCATTTATCATCAGAAATTTTCCTTTGAAAATGGCCTGCCAAAAATACATGAACATGATGGAAAACCGCCCCAGGGATTCGGTTTGATCTTTAAAGGCAGGCTGGTATGTTTTTATTCCTATGAAAGCGATTTAGGCAATGGATGGGAAGACCAGTCGATTTATAATGATCCCGAAGAAATAAGGCAACAGGCACTCCGTATGGGCGCCAACATCCTGATATTTGCCTTCACCCGGGATTGAATGTGAAAATCTTATAAGTCAGTATGAACAGACCTCAGACTTCCCCCGTTCTCCCCGATCCACACCCTTCAGGTAAAAAAATTTCAATAAAACTATAAAATTAGTTTGTAAACTAAAAACTTAGTTGTAAATTTACCGTACATATTAAAAAAGTCAGCATGAAGGAACTTACCAAAGCAGAAGATCAGATCATGCAGATCCTTTGGAAAATAAAGAGAGGATTTGTGAAGGATGTGATTTCCGAAATGCCTGATCCCAAACCTGCCTATAATACAGTTTCCACCATTATCCGGATCCTTGAAAGCAAGGGTTTTGTTGATCATTATACTTACGGCAAAACCCATGAATATTACCCGGTTATCGAGCGGGATACATACCGCAGCTTTTACCTGAAAAATCTGCTCCGAAATTATTTCGGGGGTAAATTTGAGCACCTGGTCTCCTTTTTTGCCCGGGACAATGACCTGAATGTCGAGGATATGGAAGAGATCCTGAAACATGTTGAAACTAACCTTAATGATCCTGAAAAATGAATTCGATCATTAAAATATTGCTGGAAAGTACGATCATTCTGACAGCATTCTATGCCATTTACCTGGCCTTCCATGCAAATGATAAAAATTTCAGATTTACAAGGATTTACCTGATTTCAAGTTCTTTTCTTGCAATCATCCTCCCACAGATGAATATTCCAATCATTTCAGAAGGATCGGTTGCCAGGCTCACGCCTGTCTTTATCCACGATGCAGTACAACTTCCGGAAATAATCATCTCAGATGCAGATCCAGGAATTACTTCAGCAGGGGTTATATTTTCCCCGGCAAATATCATTCTTTCAGTCTATCTGATCGGTTTCAGTTATTTCCTGGTAAAATTCCTTTATGAAATTTTTACACTCCTGTTCTTTATCCGCAATAATAAAGATAAGGTTGAACAAAAATCTTTTTATAAGATCGTCAAGACCGGCGGCAGGATCCCTACAAGTTCCTTTTTCAATTATCTTTTCTGGGATGAAACCATGAAATTCAGTCAGAAAGAAAAAGAACAGATCATGCGACATGAAGAAGGTCATATCTCACAATTCCATAGTTATGACATTCTCTATCTCGAATTGCTTCGTATTGTTTTCTGGTTCAATCCTTTTATTCACAGTTACCGGAGAGCAATCGCCACCGTTCATGAATACCTTGCTGATGCCTATGTGATGGATCAGAACCGGGATCATCAATACCTGGGTCTGCTTGCCCGCCAGGTGCTCAGATCCTGTCATTTATCATTAAACAATCATTTCAGCAAGTCACAAACCATAAAAAGGATTAAAATGATCAATTCTGATCATCGAAGGTCTCCCCTGCTGCGATGGGGCATGAGCCTGGCCATTGTCGGTATCATGTTTTACTTCTTTGCCTGTGAAACGAATGATACATTCAACGGCATCAATTCAGTCGCGAAAAAATTCCCACACATCGGGAATACAGAAATTATCATCCCGGCAGAAATCGAAACAGCATCATACCGGGAAACCGTACAGGAATGGATTGTAAAAAATACAGATAGATCCCATGTTAT
>JAGTVG010000109.1 GCA_018224645.1 Cyclobacteriaceae bacterium | reverse complement strand
GCAGCCTGAAAATACAGGCCTGCCTACCTGCAGGTAAAGAAAACTTATGAATTTTTCGGATTAATTACCTGACTGCATGTGATTCTATGTGAGCATTAAAAAACATTTATCTCTCATGAAAGAATTAATTTCCGGCATATTCATAAAAGTTCTTTAAAAAAATCCCTGACTGCATTGAAGGAATCAATTCTGTATTTTGCCTGTGAAGAACTTCTTCCAACACGTATTGTGATGGCATCATCTGGCATGGCCAGAAAAGTATCCTCATCCGTCCAATCGTCTCCAATGGCCAGAATGAATTCATATTGACCATGCTGTAGCCAGCGTTCTGAAGCACGGCCGTTATCCACCTCTGAATTTTTAATTTCGATGACCATGTCCCCTTCAAGGACAGACAGGTTTTTATCCGAGGCCATATACCGGAGGTGACTGGCCAGTTCCCTTGTCCTGAGTTCGCCCAGTCCTGTTTCTACCTTACGGTAATGCCATACCAGTGAATAATCTTTCTCCTCAATGAATGATCCCGGAGTGCGGTCGACATAATTTTCAAAGATCGGCCTGAAATCCGATTTCCAGTCATTTTTAAGGTGGGTGAATGTTTCCCAATCCTTGTTTTTTTCCCGTATCCAGATCCCATGTTCGGCAATTATATCCATGTCCAGGTAACCCACCCATTCTTCAAGTGTCCTGCGGTCGCGACCGCTGATGATCACGACGGTATTCTTTTTATCCCTGGACAGGCGATCAAGGATATCCACCAGGTCTTTATCCGGCTTAGCCTTTTGGGGTTGATCATGAAATCCGGTGAGGGTTCCATCATAATCCAGGAATAGGATCCGTTTTTTTGCCTTATCATATTTTTCCCTGATCACCCTGATCATATGGGGGTCAAGGACCTTTGTTGCCAGAAATTTCTGCCTGGTTATCACATCATTCAACCTGTCAAAGAAGATTTTCACCCAGTGATGGATGTTGTATCGCTTCAATGATTCCTGCATGATCTTGATATGGGCTATCTGATCCTCCGGAGGCATGATCAAAGCTTCATGCAGGGCATTGACCATCTGATCGATGTCGTTCGGATTAATTAAAATGGCATCGGACAATTCCTTGGAAGCACCGGCCATCTCGCTCAGGATGAGAACCCCTTTCTGGTCGAGTTTTGAGGCGATGAATTCCTTACATACCAGGTTCATTCCATCCCTCATGGGCGTCACCAGGGCAACATCGGCCATCCTGTAGAAGGCTGATAAGGAATACAGGGAAAACGAACGGTAAAAATAATGAATGGGAGTCCAGTGTATGGTGCCGTATTTCCCGTTTATCCTGCCCACCAGCAGATCGATCTCTTCCTTCAGTCGTTTATATTCCCCGACGTTATCCCGGGAGGGCACAACGATCATGATCTGGGATACAATGCCGATAAATTCAGGATATTTTTCAAAAAATTTATCGAGGGCATACAGCCTCTGTGGTATTCCCTTGCTGTAATCCAGGCGATCAATGGAAAGGATCAGTTTATGTTTTCCAAGGGATGTCCGGTAATCGATTTCTCTTTTGATGGTTTCCGGGGAAGATGCCACGTCATGATATTTCTGATAGTCGATTCCCATCGGGAAGGAATCAACTTCCACACTCCGGGATTCAACGGTAATAACCCCCTTTGAAGCGGAAATACCAGCAATCCTGCTCACCGAGCTCAGAAAGTGCCTCATATCGTCATAGGTATGGAAACCAATCAGGTCAGATCCCAGCATTCCCATAAGAATTTCCCTGCGCCAGGGAAGCAGACGGAATGCTTCAAATGATGGAAAAGGGATATGAAGGAAAAATCCTATACTTATGCCGGGCAATCTTGCGCGGATCATCTGGGGTAACAGCAGCAATTGATAATCATGCACCCAGATGATATCACCAGGTTGTGCTTTTTCGACGACAATCTCACAATATTTATCATTAACCGCTTTGTAACCATCAAACAATTTCTGGTCATATATGGCAAACTGATGAAAATAATGAAAAAGCGGCCATAATGTGGCGTTACTGAAACCCTCGTAAAACACTTCCACTTCCTGTCTTGTAAGGAAAACAGGGGCCATATTTTCCTTCCTGATCTCCTCCCTCACTTCGTGCTGTTCACTTTCCTTTTTCAGTTCAACCCCCGGCCAACCAATCCAGAGATTATTTCCTTCCTTATATATCGATCCAAGACCGGTAGCCAATCCTCCTTCACTGGGCTGATAGGAAAGTTTGTTTTTTTCTTTTACAATTTTGACAGGTAAACGGTTGGAAACAATAATAACTTTAGACATTATATCCGATAGGTTGATTAAAAATAGACAAATTGTGTCCCATCTGAATAAGATACGAAAAATTAAACTTGGTTGAAAGACCTGAGTTTTATTTGTGTCAATTTTCGCTTTGTATCCAGGGGAAAATCACTGTTCAGCATCCAGTCATAATAGGCAGGTTCGCTCTTGAATACATCGACCACCCGCTTTCCCTTATGTTTGCCGAAATTAAATATTTCTTCGTCTTTTTCATTAAAGATCATCCTTCCGGCCAGATCAACCATTTTCTGGTTGGTGATCTGATGAAGGGTGTCCATTTCATTTTCAATTCTGCCTATTGTTTTGCCCAGCAGGTCCTTAACCTCATTTCCTTCATATCGTTTGACCTGTTCTTCAAATACCTCAAGGGTGGCGAGTGTGTCTGCCAGGGCGGAATGTGCATCCTCAAGATCCTTGTTGCAATAAAATTTATAAGCCGAAGAGAGGTTCCTTTTTTCCATCAGGTGGAAAATTTTCTGTGCATCGAGTAACTTTTTATTGCTGATATCGAAATCAATACCGGCCCTCAGAAATTCCTCGACAAGAAGCGGAACATCAAATTTAATGATGTTAAAACCAGCCAGATCACTTCCTTCAAAAAACCTGGCGAGTTCCCTGGCAATATTTTTAAATGGCGGGGCATCTTTTACATCGTCGTCGGTAATGCCATGTATCAGGCTGACTTCCGCAGGAATGGGAATCATCGGATTGATCAGCAGAACGCGGGAGATCTTCTGTCCATCCGGAAGCAATTTGACGGCAGCCATCTCCACAATTTTATCCCTGGAAATATTGGTCCCGGTTGTTTCAAGATCAAAGAATATCAGCGGGTTTTTTAAATGAAGGTACATTTTAAAGTTGTTTTTCCAGTTCAGAGATCAATTGATTTTGGTCAAGGTCCCCGAAATTACCGGAGGACATCAACAATAATATCGTATTCCTTTCAATTTGTTCCGATAAAAATAACATCAGGTCACCGGCTGTCCGGATAATAATCAGATCCTCATGATCGAACCCTTCCCTGATGACCTCATCCTCCAGATATTCCATTTTTTTTATCTGCAGGGTATGATCGTTTAAAAAAACGATATTCAGGTTATCTTCAGTCAGGGTTTGTTTATATTCAGAAATGAAGTTCCTGTTCAGGCTGCTATAGGTATGCAATTCAAAACAGTTGATAATTTTTCTGCGAGGATACATTTCGTTTATCGCCCTGACGGTAGATTTGAGTTTTGAAGGCGAGTGGGCAAAATCTCTATAGATGATCAGGCCTTTCCGGTCATAAACTTTTTCCAGCCTGTTTGCAGCCCCTGAGAAAGTTTTTAATGCCGCCAGGCTTTCTGCAGTTTTATATCCCAACCCTTCTAATATGGCAATGGCACCGGCAAGGTTAAGCATGTTATGCTGGCCGAATATTTTCAGGGGGATGGATTCTGATCCGTACCGATAATAATAAATTTCATTCCTTACCTCGTAAGGCGGAGTATAATACGGAATGACCTGGAATTTGCCCGAATTTTTTTCGATCAACTGGGTTACAGCAGCATCTTCGCCGTTATAGACCAGGACTCCCTGATCCGGTGTATTTTTGATGAATTCCCCGAATTGCCGTATATAAATTTCCTTGGTGGGAAATGCATTGATATGATCCCAGGCGATGCCGCTGAGCAGACCTGCCTGGTGATTGTATCTTATGAACTTCGGGGTTCTGTCCAGGGATGATGATAAATATTCATCCCCTTCCAGGATCATCAGGGGAGCGTCGGAGATTTTGACCATATTTTCGAAGCCGGAAACGCCTGCCCCGATCAGGTAATCAAAATCACGGCCGAAATCTAAAAGTGCATAGGCGATCATAGATGTGATGGTGGTCTTTCCGTGGGACCCTGCGATGACAACCCGGGTAGCCGTTTTTTTAATTTCGTAGATGTATTCGGGAAAGGAATAGATCCTGATCCCCATTTTCATCGCTGCCTTGAGTTCCGGATTGTCAGCCCTGGCATGCATACCAAGAATGACCGCCCGGGTATCCGGCGTGATCCGTTCGGGAAACCAGCCCATCTGAGCAGGAAGAAGCCCATGAACTGCCAGCCTTGTTCCCGAGGGCTCAAAAATATCATCATCTGAACCGGTTATGTGAAATCCCTGGCCTGAAAGTGCAATCGCAAGGTTATGCATGGCGCTGCCGCCAATGGCAATAAAATGAATGTGATGGTTAGTGCCCATTATTTTGTTACTTGCCAAAAATATAACAAAACCCTGGTCTGCCAAAACAGCCATTCAAAAAGCTGTGCATAATATGTTAAAAACTTTTTTTTACTGTTGATAATTGGGATATCCGGTGTGGATAAAAACATTAAAACTATTATCATCATTCCTTTTGAAACCATACGGTTAATTTTAAATTTGTAATACCTCAAAACATTTTTTATAAAACTGAGGCCTATTACGATCAGGAGAATGGAGTCAGAAAAAACATCACGGATCAGGTTTGATCCTAAACAGCGG
>JAGTVG010000108.1 GCA_018224645.1 Cyclobacteriaceae bacterium | reverse complement strand
TCGGAAACGGGATGAAGATCACAGAACCCGATCCTGTTTTTTTTGAAGGAGGATTCTGCCTGACCATGAATGATGAACTCTATATGCCCTGTTTTTTCTCCCTTTATCGAACATGAAAAACTGATATTAACCGGGCCCTTTTTATGAACGGAAGTATAACTTATGCTGAATTCCTGTTCCCCTGCTTCGACATTTTCATCCAACAGTTCCCCTTCGATGGTTTCCCAGTTATGGTCCCTTACCGCAAAATAAATCATTCTAAGAATTTCATGATCCCCGGCTTTCAGGTATCTGAGTGAACCGTTTTCATATATCATCCGGACAGGGCCTGCCTGCAACTCTATGACTTGGGCCGGTTCCTTGATTTCACCAAAATAATAAATATTATCCTCAGCCATGTTTTATGGGTTTATCAGGTAATTGCCCTGATCTGTTCCCTGATATTATCGTCCTCAAATATTTTCTTCCAGTCGTCTCTAAAAATAAGGCTTTTACCCAGGTCGATGGCCTTCAGGGCTGCATCGGAAAATTTTCCTCCGGGCAGCTGTCCGAACAGCAGTGCCAGTTCAATATTGATATGCCCCAGGAAAAAATCATAGGCAGCCTGCCTGGGAACACCTTTTTCAACAACCACATCTACCGCCTCCTTCATGACGGAGACCAGTGCCGCCCCGAAAGTTTCTGAAAGGGCAGGTTCCAGTATGCCCATCTGCCAGATCGAGATCCTGTGTGCAACTGTAACAGGACCATACATGGTGCGCGCAAGGATCTCGCCTTTTTTATAATCCGATTCTTTGCCCTGGATCAAAGCACAAACGATGGTCTGTTTTGCAGTAATCCCGCCAAAGTAATCGAAATGTTTTTCCGGATCAGGCTCATGATTGAAAACGGAAGGATGCGAAGGATGGGTCGCAAAATAGGAAATGTCATTCCTTTCCGGTAATGCCCCTGCAAGTGGTGCTGCGGGATCGAGCGAAACGGACATTGCCCCGGTTTTCAGCATCGGAACATATTCATGTGCGATCTTTTTGACCAGAACATCCGGTACAGCCAGTATCAGATAATCAGCCTGGGGAATTACCATGGATGGGTCGGATGCCTCAACACCATTGGCCCGCATCCTGTCGATTCCTTCCGGGCTCACTTCCAGGTAATACATTTCATATTCGGAATTTTTGAGATTATTGGTGAGCCTTACACCCATTTTCCCTCCGGCTCCTGCTAAAACTACTTTTTCCATGATGCTATTTTTTAATTTAAAGAATCTTTATTGAATAACGGTTTTAAAAATTCGATGCTTTGCTCCACCCATTCATTTTCACGCAATATGGTCTCAGGTATATTATTTGCGGGAGGAGTCCACAATTCGAGTATACCACTCTCGCATACCCCCCATTTTTCCAGTTTCGCAAGGATCTCCTCTATCGGAAGCATACCCTGCCCTGCCGGGGTTCCTTCGATGGAAAAGCCCATCATGTGATATGCCCTTTTGACAATAAAATCCTTAATATGAAAGTTGATGGTATATGGCCCCAGGACCCTTAATACCTCTTCAAAGCCTTCTCCCGCGCCCATCGAATTAACCGTATCAAGACATATCCCCACATGCGTATCGCCAATGGTCTCGATGATCCTGGCAAATTCGGTGGCTTTCAGCCTGTCATGATTTTCAATGGCAAGCTGAATGTTCCTGGCGATCAGATCCGGCAGGAAATCCCTGATCATGCTGATGATCTCACTGAGTCCAGGCCTGAAATCCCCGGCATCGATCACCGTACGGAGGATGGGCGAACGGAAATATTCCGCCAGATCAAGATACCTGATGAAATTTTCCTTTGTCAGCCCCCGCATACCCACTTCGATTCCAATCCCGGCATCCTGGGCTCCATTCAACAGTTCGAATCGAGGCTGATGATCGAGTTGGTGCAGGGGCAGATTATCAGCCATCTGAATGCAGGAAACATTTAACCGGATTGCCTGCTCCAGCAATTTAAAACAGGACATTGGTTTGGAGGGTACCTGTCCGGGCACACCAATTGCCCAGGTATAGGCGTACGAACTGATTCCTAATTTCATGGTATTAATTTTTTGCCTTCCAGAATTGACTCGAAATATCTCCTGTTCCCGTTCTGGCCTCCTTTAAGACTGATTTCCATCCCGTCAAATACAGGGTTTTTTGAATGTGCCGTACAAAGCGGAGCCCCTGGTGCAACGGGTATCCTTACTTCCAATGCGTATATTTCCAGGGCTCTGGACACATAGCCGGAGGTATCCCCACCTGCAACCACCACCCTTTTTAGTATTTTCTTTTCCAGAATTCTTTTCAGGAGTGACCCCTGGAAGGAAGCCAACGTCCCTTGATGTCCCTGCCTGTTATTTTCAATTATTTTTTTCGTCCTGGCAATTTCCGGATCATCGGGACCGAGTGCGGAAAATATGGCCACACTTTTCCCTTCATTCAAAACTTTTAATGCTTCTTCCATCACTCTTTTTTCTTCCCCGGCACTGCCTGCGGGATCTACTGCCCGGGGGGTATTGATACGGAGTGGATAAAAACCAAGGGAGATACACCAGTCCAGTTGTTCGTGTGTGGTTGGCGCTGCACTGCCTGCCATGATCAGGATCTGGTCTGCCCTGCCGGCCTCAGCTTGAAATCCGGGTTTATTGAGAATCCCTTTTTCAGCCAGGTAATTGGCCAGCGCATATTCGGTACCGGAGGATCCCACCAGTAACTGCGTATTTTTCCCCCGGTTTTCTATGACGATCTTTCCTGTCTGGAGCAGGTGTTCCTGGTTAAGGGTGTCAAATAAAAGAAAGATCCCGGACCGGGAATCAATGGCATCGATCTTCTTCTTCTGCTCTGCATCCGGCATTTCGAGTGAAAAAATATCGAATAATTCCACTTTCCTGCCGGATTGCTGTCCGAGGTGTATCCGCAGATCCGATTCATTCATCGGTGTAACCGGATGTTTCGACATGGTCGGGTGCCGGTCGAGCCGGTAAGTCACTTCGCCAACGCGTGCAAACAGGTTGCCAAACAGGCAGAATCGGTTGAGTGCGGGAGCCCCGACGATCAACGGAATGATCCCGGAAGGAAAATATTGCATGGCAATATCGGTTGCATGCCCGATATTTCCAACGGATGGTGAAGAATCAAAGGTTGAACAGACTTTGTAGTGAAAAAAATCAGCCGGGATCCTGCTGATCTTTTTGAAGATGGGGGACAGTTCCCGGTCCATTTCCTGGGGTGAGAGGCTCCTGCTGACGCCAGCTACACCAAAAGCTTTGATCCGGGATCCCGATCTTTCATCCAGGGGATTTTTCAACCGGAATTCATCAATTTCCTGCGGCGTGGGAGGTTCAATAAACAAGGCGGCAGGAATGCCATTCAGGGTAAGCGATTCCATTGCATCGGTGGAACCCGTAAAGTCATCTCCATAAAAGCTTAAAAATATCGGGTGATCAAGTATTTTTTCCATAAAAGTCGATGGCCTGCCTGATTTCTGAATATTTATCCTGAACATCAAATATGGAATTCCCCCGGACGGCTTCCTCCCACGCTATGCGGATGCTTCTTACTCCGGCATCCATACCGCCTGGATGCGCAGTGATGCCTCCTCCACACAAATACATCAGGTCCAGGTTCCCAATGGCCTTGTGTGTGTCCAGGGCCTGTTCGGCCCACTGCCCGGAAGAAATGACCGGCATCACCCTGAACCCACCATGCTCAGGGTTGAGACAGGCTCTGACCGATCTGATCACTGATTCATCACTTTCACAGAATTTATTCCTGATCCCGTTGGTATGCAGTTGATCCACCCCACAAATACTGAAAATTTTCTGATAGGCAACGAAATCCATACCGAGTAAGGGATGCCTGCTGAGCGCTCCCCAGAAATTCCTGTGCCCATGAATCGGCACCTGGGAATGTCCGGATAATGCGAGGAGACCAGTTATCCCAACCCAGTTGATGTTGGCCATGACGCAGGTTCCTCCATTTTTCACCACCAGGTCATGCCGACGCTTCATGTCATCGATTTCACCGGAAAGATTGAATGCATACATGGGCATTCTGCCGGTTTTCAGCGCATGATCGTTCAGGACCTTCATGATGGCTTCCACCCTTTTGGTAAATGGTGAATGTGGCGGATCCGCCATCAATTCATCATCTTTTATAAAATCAAGGCCTGCTTCAACCAGTATTTTCACCTGTCCTGCTGTTTCTTCAGGCGTAAGCCCAACGCTGGGTTTGATGATGGTACCAATGATTGGACGGTCATATACCTGACAGAGCTTGCGTGTTCCTTCAATCCCGAATCCGGGCCCCCTGTATTCGGACATAAATTCATCGGGAATTTCTATATCCAGCAGCTTTATTCCTGACATAGGGCCAAGTTCATATAGATTTCCTGCAACAGCAGCCATCAGGGCACTAATGTCTGCACCAATATTATCATAGGGCCAGGCAATTTTAATTTCTGCCCGCTGATACCCTTCGATCTGGTTCGTTGACCTTTTTGATCCTGGAAGAGAGGGATAGGGCACCATGCCCAGCTCCTGGATATCCTCCACAACGGCTCCGTATTTATTTTTCAGGACAGCGGTTTCTCCCGGTAACCTGACAAAGGTGCCGGAGGATTGTTCCCCTGCCATCATTTCCCCGACTTTCTGCAGTGGATGACTTGTTTCAATAAAATAAAGTGCCTTTATGTTTCTTCGAGTTATCATTCAATAGAGAGGTTGTTCATGGAATTTTTTTGCCCTGTCATGAACCACCAAAACCCAGTCACTGCCTCTGCCCATGGAATGCGGGGAGAATTCGCCGGTATAGGAATTTTCGAATTCGCCGATCTTCAGAAACCGGCCATCGCGGGGATTAAACCAGTACGCCGTTAACTGACCGGGGGTCAGCCGGCTCAGATCAGGCTTAATCGGTTTCCCATACGGCGTGTAGGCAAACAAAAGATCATTTTGGCCGGATATCATGGCCATCTGATATTCCCCATTTCTTGGATTGAAGTTCAGGATCAGGGATTGATCCGGTTTCATCTCCTGCCATGGAAACAACATGAAAAAATCCTTCATATACCCCACCTGGAAGGCTCCGGAATGGTCCATCGCCCTTTTCCAGTTAGTCCTTGCCCATGAAACTGGTGTACGCCCTTCCTGCCACATCTGCCAGATATTATGATTTCCGTATGTATGCCCGCAGGACCCTGAAAACATGCTCCAGTAACCTGCCTGACGGACATCAAAATCATCAAACCACCCGTATTCCAGGGGTTTGAACCGTACGGGATGATCTTCATATCTGGGTTCCCCGTCCATGGTCGGTTTGACCGGTGACAAGGCCCTGTTTTTTAAGGTATGTTCATAATTTTCCCCATCCCTGGGCCCGTGGCCGGACTGGAAAAAGTTAAAATCCAGCCAATCGTCCGAATGGAACCAGGTGGATGAATTTTCTCCGCCCTGTGGATGGAATGTCATCAGGTGATTACCCCCATCCCCTTCCTTCAAACCTCTGGCCATTTGTCTGATGATCTGGAAATCTTCATCCTCATCGGGGTTCCGGTCACCTCCCAGGATCCAGATGATGGGAGCATCCTTATATCTTTTTCCCAGGAATTTCCCGAATTCAAAGGCTTTTTCAGGATTGAAGATCTCCGGCCCCTTCCCCCATTTTATATTGAATTTATCTCCCCAGGTTGGCAACATGCCAATCATCAATCCAAGAGCTGCCGCTTTATTGACGATATAATCGACGTGGCTGAAATAATCTTCATTGGGTCTTGCCGGATCAAGATCCTTCAAAGGCACCTGTCCGTAGGGATTGGGGTCGATCAATCCGTCGAGTTCAGCGAGCACCACGGTCTGTATCACCGTAAAGCCTTTATCAGCCCGGTTACTCAGATAAAGGTCGGCTTCTTCCCGGTTCAGCCGGTGAAACAATTCCCAGGCAGTATCGCCCAGGAAAAAAAATGGTTTGCCGTCCTGCCTGATCATAAAACGGCCGTCTTCACTTATTTTCAACTGTTGTGCCATCAGGCCGTTCAGGCTGATCAGACAGAACAGTATGGCGGTAATCCGGATTATTTTATTCATTTTCCTGATGATTTAATATGCCCCTGTATTTTAACAAAGCTTCCAGGAAATAATAATCGGCATAGATCAATGGAACATCCACTTCACTATTGCCGGGATAATTTCCTACGCAGTGTTTCACGACAAAAAATTCATTTTCATTCACGCCTGAACAATATTGCGGTTTGCTCAATGCCTTAAGGATATTTTCCCCCGTTTTAAAATATTTAGCCTGATCCTCAACTTCCGGAAAAGTACTTAATTCCATGAATGCTGAAGCGAGGATAGCCGCCGAAGACGCATCCCGTAATTCATGCGGGACCTTCGGGGCAGTCATGTCCCAGAAAGGGACGTATCCATCCATAAAATAAGGATTTTTGAGAAGAAATTCTGCCATTCTCTCAGCCTGGTCAAGGAATATCCGGTCCCTGGTCTCCCGGAAAGCCATGCTAAATCCATAGATTCCCCAGGCCTGACCCCGAGACCAGTTCGAGGCAGTGTCATACCCCTGAAAGGTGCCTCTGAAAACAACTGCTCCGCTTTCCGTGTCATAATCAACAAGCTGGTATACACTGAAATCCTTTCGTAAATGATTCTCCATCGTTTTTAATGCATGGGCATAGGCGATCTGATAATACGCCTCATTTCCTGATATTTTCCAGGCTCTGAACAGGATCTCAAGGTTTACCAGGTTATCGATAAGAACGGGATAAGCATACCCGTTAAAATCATCCAGGGATTTTATACATCCCGGCTGATCATGATACCTTGAAGCCAGCGATTCAGCCGCCCTTAACAGGCTTTCCCTGAAGATTTTATCATCAGTAGCAATGTATCCCAGGCCAACACTGCTGTTGATGATAAAGCCCACATCATGGGTGGAAACATTGTCACTTTCCGTTAAAAGTGAGTGAGTCCAGCTCCTGGCTGCATTTAAGAATAGTGCATCGCCATTATAGCGGTACAGGTTCCATAAGATACCAGGGAAAAAACCGCTTGTCCATCCTGATGATGTGGTGAAAACGATCCTGTCCTGGTCGAAGGACCGGGGAAACTGTACCGTATCGGTGAATGATCCGAGAAATTCTGCGTATTTAACCGCAAAATGATTCAGCAGGGAATCCACCCTGGGAGGTCCTGCAGGTCCGGCATGTTCAAAAACGACATCCCGTGTATTCCTGCATCCGGCATGAAGGAGGATAACCGCCATTCCCACCCATATTAAATCCCGGCTTTTTTTTAATGTATCAGTGAATAGCTTTGCTCTCAAAACATATTAAAGTTTAATAACATTACCGGATCTGGCCGATTTATAACTGGAATACACTAGCTGCATGGTCTTCAGATTATCCTTACCAGAAGTTTCAGCCTTTTCACCCCTCAATCCATTCAGGATATCCCGCTGCGCATCCACGATACTTGAATGCACAACCGCATAATCAGGATCCAGCCATGGATACATCACCGGTTTTACAACTTCACTTGTCGTGCCTTCTTCCGTAGTAACTTTTAACTCAAAATCAGGATCAAGCTTTACGGAACCTTTTGTGCCTTCCATTAATACCAGGGTCTGTGGGAAAACCTCCTTCTCAAGACGTGAAGCGTATGACATTTCCGCTATACAATGCGCCCTGTTTTTCATTTCCATCAAAACATTCGCCACATCCTCTCCCTTGATTTTCGGATTCACACGTTGGGTCCTGCAGTACAGGGATCTTGCATCACCCAGGAGGAACCTGCAGACATCCAGTACATGCGATCCGATATCCGTCAGTATAAACTTATCCAGTTCAGCCAGAAAAGGCTGATTATCAAAGACCGGAAAGGCGCTGCAGAAACTTACCCGTGCTTTAAAGATCTCCCCGATGATTCCGGAATCGACCACCTCTTTCACCCTTCTGATGGGAGCCTGCCATCGGAAGTTTTCATTGATAAAAAGTTTCACCTTGTTTTTGTTACAAACCTCCACCAGGGATTTGGCATCTTTCCAGGAAGGCGCCATGGGTTTCTGGCAGACCACATCCAGGCCCTTCCTTGCAGCCATTTCCGTAAATCTTAAATGGGTGTCCACATCCGTAATGATATCCACAAAGTCTAGTTTTTCCTTCCTCAGCAATTTTTTGGGATCATCGTATATGGCCGGTACATTAAATTTTTCAGCCAGCTTTTCGGCTTTTGACAGGGTCCGGTTGTATAAGGCAACCAGTTCCAGGCCTTCCAGTTCATTCCAGCCTGCGATCTGGTAATTTGACCAGAACCCGCATCCGAATACGGCATATCTTAATTTTTTCATGCTAATGATTATGGTTAAACCTTTGAATAAGTGATAAACATCAATCCAATCAGGTATGCAATGAACATGATCACAAGCAGGCGGTTAGTCCCTTTAGGGGCACCGGCAAATTCTTTCCACACCAGCACGCCCCAGAGGATCGCCACAACGGGGGCAGCATTGCTGAGTGCATAGGAAATTGCCGGACCTGCCGACCCGGCCGCCATAAAACTCAGTATCATTCCCAGCATCCATATAGAACCTCCCAATATACCGATCAAATGATCTCTGAGCCTTCCCCTCCAGTATTCCGCCATTTTAACGGGTTCTCCCTGTACCGGCCTGGCCATGAATATCGGATTAAAGATAAAGGTACTGATAAATACCCCTACGGCAAAAAAGAATACCGCCGTAAACGGGGTCAAACTGCCTGTACCACCGGCGACATATTCATTACTGAGGGAATTGACCACAAGTCCATAAAAAAATGCGATGAGCAAACCGGCGAAAATAGAGAGTAATATGCCTTTCAGGGAAGGTTTTTTCTGTTCGGATGCCAGCCTGCGATAGGCCTTCATGCTGAGGATAATGGCAACAATGATGACGCCGACCCCCGCAAACAACAGGACGGTATTATCTTCGGATCTGCCTTTGTCCATGACAATAAGAATATAATTGACGATGATCCCCAGCACCCAGGCAATCCCCCCTCCAATAGGAAATCCAACGGACATCCCGGCAACCGCAATGGCAGCTACCAGCAATAAATTTCCCAGATTCCAAACTACCCCGCCGAGCATGGCAGAAATGATGCTGCCGGCATCTGCCTGTGCCAGGTCATCCAGAAAAGTCCTGCCCATACTGCCCATACTGCCCACGGTGAATGCAGCAACAATGGATAAGATTAAAATGCCAATTACCATATCCCAGTAAAACAGTTCAAAACGCCATGTCCCCTGGACCAGTTTCTGGGTATTGGCCCATGATCCCCAACATATCATCGCCATCACGGTGAAGAGAACGGCAAGCGGGTAATTACTGACAACAATCATCGATGTGTTATTTTGGTTAGTTTATGTAATCAATTGAAGGATTTAAATATTAAAAAATGAAGACCCTGAATTTGTCTTTAAATTACTAAAAAAAAAATCAGCCCGTTCTGTTCGGGATATTTTTAATATCTTATGGCGGAAATTTTTGAAACAGGATACCTTTATTCGAAAATCGTCCACATTTTTTTTTCAGCGGGAGGTCATTCACGGGGAAATCAGAAATTAAATGGTATTGTATCATATGTCGTGGTGGTCTTTTCCCTTTCCTGTTCCGTGAGTCAGACCCATGTCGATCAGCTGACCATAAAAGACGGGGGTAATTAACTTGAAAAATTCTTGCCCTTCACTTGGATGGAATCCATGAAAACAGGGAAGTGATCGAGGGAGAACTAACCTACAGGCATCAGTATGGAATCTATGCCCATCCTTCCTATTAATTCTCGTCGAATCAAAATCTTCCTGAAATACCTGATTTACTGAGAATTATTACAGAAAATCAATTTGATGGAGTGCTGTCCGCCCGGTTGGAAAATATGGAAGCCACGAACCACCATGAAAATACCCGGCAAAGATAAGGTACCCCGCCGGTCACTCCTGAATTTTATAAACATCTCGATGCTTATTAGAACCATTACAGTACCTGATACAACTTTTTTCAGTTAATGTACGTCGTTAATACTGTGTTATTTGATGTTGACTGTGAAAAACTGATCTTCAGGTCGACAACAGTAACAGGGGAAACGGATTCCGGGGAATTTGCTGTTGGGAATTCAGCCGATCCAATTCAAAAGAACGCGCAAAGCGTGATCTGTTTATAAGTAATCCCTGGGCGTAAGAATCCTGCGGATAATCGGTTGGCGGATTTAATCACCCGGATTTTAATTGATCTGATGAAAAAAACAGGTCCTGACCCGGAATTTCAGGAATCGGGACCATACTGAAATATAATGTATGAAACTTCTTACCTTATCGCTCCACGATGACAGGAAATTGCTCAATCTGGCTATGCTATTGAGCATCATCACCATTGTGTATAACCTGGCGGAAGGAGCATTATCAACGTTCTTTGGCGCGAGTGATGAAACCCTGGCCCTGTTCGGATTCGGGGCGGATAGTTTTGTAGAAGTGATATCCGGGACCGGGATTGCCCATATGATATGGCGGATGAAAAGGTCGCCGGTTGAAAAAAGGGATGGTTTTGAAATTACTGCTTTGAGGATCACCGGATTTGCTTTTTACCTGCTGACATTCGGATTGATAGCCGGTTCGGCCATTGTTATCCTTACAGGAACGAAACCCGAAACGACCTTGGCAGGGATCATTATATCCGGCATTTCAATTATCACCATGTATTTTCTTTACCGTACAAAACTGGATGTCGGCAATAAACTCGATTCGGCACCCATGGTTTCAGATGCGAAATGCACAAAAACCTGCTTTTATCTTTCCTTTATTCTGCTGGGTTCAAGTCTTTTATATGAGATTTTCGGAATTCCCCTGGTGGATGTCCTCGGAAGTCTTGGCATTGCCTGGTATGCGTTCAGGGAAGGCCGTGAGGCATTTGAAAAAGCAAAAAACGGCAAAGTGACCTGTTGTGATGATCATTGTAATTAACTAAACCTGTTCATATGCATTCGTTCAAAGATGATAAAATTGCGGCTTTATCCACTATCCTGGAAAATCAGCGGAAGTTATTTTCAAACGCGGATGATGAGATCTATGCCTGGAAGCCTTCCCCTGAAAAATGGAGCAAAAAAGAAATTATCGGCCATCTGATCGATTCTGCCTACAATAACATTCAACGGATTATCCGGGCACAGTATGAAACGGATCCGTCCATCTCCTATGACCAGAATCAATGGGTCAGGTTAAACGGGTATCAGTATACGGATCTGCCTTCACTTGTCAATCTCTGGCTGCTGCTCAATGAAAGGCTCCTGATGATCATCGGGCGGATGCCGGCGGATAATCTGGCAAAAACCTGCCTGGTTGACGGGAAGGATTTTTCGCTGGAATGGCTGATCGAGGATTACATCCGGCACCTGGAGCATCATCTGAACCAGATCCATGCGAAATCGGAGGGAGTGTGAAGACATTCTGATCGATCCCGAAGTTTCTTCTGATTCATTATTTTTCCATGTCCATCTCCTTCACCCGCTTATCGATTTTTCAGCTTGGTGAAAGCTTGAGAGATGATATCCCTTTGAGGGATGTTATCTCTCGCCTGAAGGGATGTCATCGCCCACTCGCGTCTGTCCGGTCTTCTCCCTGAACTTCGATTCGAAATCAGGGCTTTCCGTTTTCATCCATTTATCCCAGAAGGTGAAGTACAACCCGAAATTATACCTGAATTTTTTATGGTGGATATCGTGATGTACGGCACCGATCAGCCATTTCCCGATTGGGTTTCTTTCAAACCCTGCCGGATATACCTCCACCCCCGCATGATTGATGATCGCCGATAGGGTCATAAGGACCAGCAGGGCCAGGAGCACGAAGATGTGGATTGGAATGATAAACAGCAAAACTGGAATAACGACGGCTTGCAGGATGGATTCCCAGGGATGGAATGAAAAGGAGGTCCAGCTGCTGGTTTCAATGCTGTCATGGTGAACCTTATGTATCTTCCTGAAAATATCCGGCCGGTGCATCCACCTGTGAAGCCAGTAATAATACGTTTCATGGATCAACATATAGATCATCAGGCTGACCGGCAGGTACCACAGGGGGTATTGAAAAACATCGGTATAAAGCCGGGTGTATCCTTTCTGCCATAGGATCAGCATAAGGACCCCCGAAACGGCAAAAATGAGTGAAGTGATAGCGGACCAGGCAATTTCCCGGATCATCTGTCCCGGTGTATATCTTCTTTGCAGCATCCGGTGGCTGAATACATGCCTGAGCCATCCGAAAAGAAGCTTGTGGTACAGGCCGGAAAGCAGGGCATACCGGAGAAAGACAATTGTAAAAAACAGGGAGGTCAGCAGGAGGAAATTCCCTGAGATGGTCCAGTCGGTGGCTGCCAGTGCTTTCATCTAAAGAGGTTCTGTTCCGTGTCTGATACGATTGATCCGGATAAGTAAATCCTGTAAAAATAATCAAATATATGAAGCGATGAAAGCGATGTCATCCCTTTAAGGGATGCCATCTCTCCCAATCTCACTTCGGATCGACGAACCATTTCCTGTCACTGGTGTTATGTTTTGTCCTGCCTTTTATCAACTTTTGGTGTGGCAGTCCGGGATTTGGCGGTCAAAACAAACATTAAACTGACGATGGTTAAAACAGTTATCTTTTTCATAATTGTATTCATTTTTGTACCTTTTAACAATGACCTTCTGATGAGGTTAAATCCGGGTCTGATTTCTTGTTGCGATCAGCCGGGATCAGTTTGTATCACAGTATCATTTTTCGATTTAAAAAAAAATTTTTCAATGCAAAGCAGAAGAACTTTTATAAAAACAAGTATGGCGGCCGGGGCTATTCTCTCGGG